>CAISOI010000748.1 GCA_903886985.1 uncultured Chthonomonas sp. | reverse complement strand
CTTCGCTTTGAGAACCAGTGGTGACTGGATGCAGGGATGGCGTTATATGAACGCGGTCGTGCCTGTATGGACACTTCTCATGGTGCTTGGCATTCGTGAATTAGCTGATGCAATAGGTCAGTCCAATACCAGAACCGTTGCCATTGCCGGGACTACTTTTTCGGTAATGATTATGTCAATTTGTCTTTATGCTTCATCGGAATATGTGGATACCAAAGAGGGAGCGGTTTCGTGGGCAGATCGACATTGGGCGATGAATTCCCGAGGAATATTAGTCGGCTATCGAATGGAGAACACCGTTATAGCTGCTGACTTTATTAACAAGACTGTCCCGGCAAGCAAGACAATAGCGTTTAGCGAAATGGGGGCACTTCCCTTCTTCACTCCGAAAGTTAGCTGGCTGGATACATATGGCCTCACGGACCGAATCATTGCCCGACTGCCCGGTGTCAACAAATATCGCACAGGGGTTACCGGGGACTACAAAGATGCTTCGACCGAGCTGGGTAAACACATTCTTGAACGTCACCCCGACTATGTCATGCAGTGGGTCAAGTTAGGACCTTCTGGTATTCCGATATTAAATGGGGAGTACGCGCCCTTTGCAAGCTGTCCCTTGAAGTCGTTCGATACCGAAGAACCCGTGACGTTGATGTTGTGGAAGCGAAACCGATAAAAAAAGCAGACGGTGTTGATACCGTCTGCCCCCACTCAAAATTTTCGTTCCAAAGATGTTGATTGGATACGAGCTTGAACTCACGCATAGCAGAGAATTAACTACTTTCCTTGCTTTTCGGCTTTCTCTTGCGCGGATAACCCTTTTCCACCTTCGCCCGGCTCTTGTTTGGTATTGCTCACGGTCTTGTCACAGCCTACAATACAAACTGTGATGTAAAGACAACTGAGTATCATCAATATCATGTTTCGAAGTTTCATATGCTTCCTTATTTACCTGATTTCCCCTGAATTGTTGGATGGTTGGGAGGCAATGGATCAACCCACATACTGCCTGCCTTTTCCTTCAATTTTTTAAGTGTCTTTGCATCTGAATGGCACTTGATGCAATAGTCGTTTCCCAATTGATGAAGCGGTTCGGAGGCATTGATTGTGGAATAGGCAAAGTCAGCAAACCCTGCCAGAGCTATGATTATCACTGCCACCGCAACACCCGTTGGTATTTTAAGTTTGGTTATCTTCATGTTTGTTCTAGAAACTACTTTGTCACAAGCTCTTGAAATCGACTAGATTGTATCAAAAGTCATACACCGCTGAATTCATTAATTCAGCGGTGTATGGACTATTTAACTGCTCCGACCTTTTGCTTGCGTTCTAACCTGAAATTAATCAGGCATCATACAGTGACCACCAGCTTTGTTGTTGCCGGTACCGCATGGTGGATAGTTCTTCAATAGGAAGGCTCCGACGTCGCCACATCGGTATGGGCTTGGGAGATCAAGGCTGTCACCATCAGTATTGGTTAGCATAGCGTCAGGATCTGCACAGAAGTAGCTGATCTGATCTGCGGATCGAGGTCGAGCGAATTTACCGTTTTCTGCACCAGCCATCCAACCTGCTTGGTATCGAATACCTTTTGCGTGACCGTCAGCAAATCCAATGTTAAACTGACCGCCACTATGTCGGAGTGAACTGTTGGACGTTCCTGGCCAGGTACAAAGCAAGAAGGTCATACTAATGGTGGTTCGAGGTGTATCATATGTGTCACCAAAAGCAAACAATTGGGACGGTGAGATCATTTGTGCAAGGGTAATACCAGGAATGTACTTGGAGCCCGGTCGAAGTGGATCAGGCTGTTGACCACCTAAGAGTCCGCCGCCACGTCGGTGGAAACCCCAGTTATATCCGTAACCGATTTCTTTGCCGGTTGGACTAACATTAACCCCAACGTTTGTATT
>CAISOI010000747.1 GCA_903886985.1 uncultured Chthonomonas sp. | reverse complement strand
GTACGTGAAAAACCATTGCAAACGGCTTGGGGCTCCTGTAGTGCGAGGAGGTCCGCTGTATACCAATATCGCTTCCTAACATCAAGTGGCACATTCACATCACCGATTGCATGGTTATACAAAAAGTGCTCTCGAATCCAGGAAAGCACCCCTTCTGCTAAAATTCTCTCATGAAGCGTTTTCGTTGGAGCTATCCCTAGATCTGCCTCGATTGCCATACAGACTTGCCGGATCTTGGAAACAAGCTCGACCGGGGATAGGTGTGGGTCATGGTCCATATCTGTTTTGGTCATTCGACGAGAAATCCGATCTGAGATATCGCGTAGAGTTGCTTCGTCAACTGAGTAGCCATTGTAGAGTTTGCGTAGAGCTTGTAATTGAACAGATTGTCGCATGAACTCGTCTAAAAAGTTAGCCTGCAAGCTATTGAAGCGTAAAAATTGTCTATGTTGATTGGCGGGAGTACGTCCTTCCTGACCTCTCCTGACTGCTGGACTATACGTAATCGCGTCTATCATGATATACCCCCGATCCTTGGAGGTAGTGGCGTCTATGATTTCCAGATGCGCCTTCTTCCCAATCAACTGCGACACATCCCAGCTCTTATGCGTCAGCTCCGAACTACCATTCCCAGTTTCCGTGCGCACAACTTTTCCGTCCACCACCAAGTTCAAACATGTCTCGCCGGTATGGTTTCCGCCGCCAATCAGGAAGTTAATAAACGGTTTCTCGATGGTGAACTCTCGAGAGACGGCTTTACCGGTGGCGTTATTGCCGAGCTTTGGATGGAGTGTGCAGAGGAACCGTTTCCCCTGAAATCCGGTAATGCCGGGAATGGTTGTGGCGGTGTGGGGCTCTTTGGTCCAACAGTTGCCAGAGAGAGTCCAGCCGTCGAAGGTGCCAGACTCGAAATCGGCGAAGACTTCTTCTTTTGCGATGGGGACGGCAGGAGTTTGGGCGGTCGCCGTCCGAACGAGAAGTTCCGGCGCGAGTGCGGTGAGAGCTGTGTTTGTTAGGAATTGGCGTCTGGTCGGCAAGAATTGCTCCTTTAAACCTCAGTCGAGTGAAGTACTAAAATCCCAAATCAATAAAAGTCATAACCTTTGAACGAAATGAAGTAATGAGTACCTGAATTTCTCGATGACCTGTCCGAGTCGCTAACAATATTGGGTGAAATGGGAAACAGGTGAGACACGACTTATAATCATGTTCTACCTTGAAATCAGTCCACTATTCCTTTATCCAATCGCCTGCCGCAGGAGATTGATAGCATCCTTCACGTGTTGGCGGCGCACTGGAATTTCAAACTTTCCTAGAGATTCGTCCTCAATACACAGGTCCTGTGAGTACTTTGCCTTTTTGAGAAACCCGACAATCAGTTTCATATCCAGATCGCCTTCTGGGATGGAACAGACATATTTGCTATATTCATAGCCGAGGGGTCTCTGTTTGTCCCGCATGTCTGCTGGATAGTTAATATTCTTGATGTGGGTATGTTTGGCGAAAGGTGCAAGCTGCTCCAGAATTCTGTAGACCTCAGAGATAGGCTTGCCGGACCAATAGAAGTTTCCAACATCCAGCGTCATTCCCAATCTGCGGCTCTTTACTCTCTGGATGATGGCATTCAAAAAGACAGGATCATTGCCCTGCAGGCCGTGGTTCTCTATTCCAAGTACTACACGGGAACGCGGAGTTCTCTCCAAAACGGTTTTGATGGCGGCAGTGGTCATCTCTTCCCGCTTCTCGACCGGGATGGAATCGCCGCCGCCCATAATTGCATCGATCCGGATAGCATTGACATGCAGTTTCTCCGCGACTTCCACAATTCGGGTCACCCAATCCAACTCTTTACCCATATCAGGCGCATTAAAATCGTTATGAATCAAAAATCCGGTGATGGTGATGCCAGAGCCTTTGATCTGTTTGCCCAGAGTTTCCACATCTGCATCGCTGTTGAGGAATAGTTTGGGTTTGTCGGGCGTGGGTTGGAACGAACGAACGCTGTAATCTTTTCCGACCACCATTTCTACCGCACGTAAATCGAAATAAGACAGTGCTTCGTGCAGGCTGTCGAACCCTGTAGTCATGACAACTTCGTCGCGAATAGATACAAACATTGGCTTCTCCAGATTTGATAGGTAGTAATCAATTCGACTCTCACAACAAAAGTCCCTCTTTGGAAGGAATCCTGCAGGTGGGTCGCCCGCGCTCCTAGTGCAAACTCTTGCCCAACCACAATAGATATCTACGGATTGACAATACAACCCACTCGGTCCATAATCTATTAAGTGAAAAATTTATCATTCCAATGGATGGCCCTCGGCCGTCCATTGTTTTTGTTTTGTGGGGGACTGTAATGCCCAATACCATCGTAGTTGGCGCTCAATGGGGCGACGAAGCCAAAGGCAAGATTGTTGATTGTCTTGCACAAAAGGCGGGAATGGTTGTTCGTTATGGCGGCGGAAACAATGCCGGTCATACCGTTACTGCCAACGGGGAGACCTTCAAATTCCATCTTATTCCATCAGGAATTTTGAACCCTAGCGTCCTTTGTATTGTCGCCGATGGTGTTGTCATTGATCCCGCGGTCCTCTTAAAAGAGATCAGCGAGCTAACCTCGCGCGGCTTGAATCCCGACAATCTCAAAATCTCCAACCATGCACATGTCATCCTTCCTTACCACCGCATATTGGATCATCTGGAAGAGGCTCGACGTGGAAAATCTGCAATCGGTACAACTGGCAGAGGTATTGGTCCGGCTTATGTTGACAAAGCCGCTCGCGTTGGCATTCGAATGCACGAGCTTATCGATCCTGTACGATTTGAAAAGCGATTGCGAGATGTTGTGTCCGACAAAAACCGACTTCTCACTCGTTTCTATGAAGCCGATCCGATAGATGTAGAAGCAGTCCTTGCGGAGTATCAAGAATACGCAAAACAACTCGCTCCATTTGTGTGTGACACATCGGAATTGGTGGATAAAGCGGTTCGAGATGGGTCAGGCATTGTGTTCGAAGGTGCTCAGGGAACGCTGCTCGATCTTGATCTCGGTACCTATCCCTATGTCACCTCTTCGCACCCGATTGCGGGTGGCGCTTGCCTTGGAACCGGTATCGGACCAACCCATATTGATGCAGTTTTGGGCGTTGCAAAGAGCTATACCACCCGCGTTGGCGCAGGAGTTTTCCCCACCGAACTATTGGACGAAACGGGCGATTACATTCGGGAGCGCGGACATGAATATGGCACGACAACTGGTCGTCCCCGACGCTGCGGATGGATGGATGCGCTGATCCTAAAATTTGCCGCTCAAATAAACGGCTTAACCTGCCTCACGTTGGGACACCTAGATGTTCTTTCAGGCTTAGAAACCGTCAAGATATGTGTGGGATACCAGTATAACGGTAAGGTTCTGGATCGCATTCCATGTGACCTGACTAACCTGATTGGTCTGGAGCCCGTTTACGAAGAACTGCCCGGCTGGAGCGAAGAGCTCGAGTATGTCACAACCATTGAGGCTATTCCTGCAAATTGTATGATGTATATAAAGCGGGTTGAAGAGTTAGTGGGTGTACCTGTTGCTGCTATCTCTGTTGGACCTGCAAGAGAGCAAACCATTTTGATGCCGGGAGTAGATTCTGGATTGAGTTGACCCATGCGCTGAGGGAGATTGGACATGAAACGCAAATGTGGTTGGCGGTGGATAGGTTATGCCGCCACAACGGGTTTTATCGTTCTATCTTTCCCATCATTTGGTGAATTTGCCAGGACATGGACTCCCGTTCCATATATCAGAATTGTCAAGAACCTCACCGAAAGTATTAAGTCTCATCCCAGCGACGCCTCGTTACATTATGCTTTGGGACGAATCCACAGTATTGCATTCGCAACTGGCAAATCAACCCTTGATTTAACAACAAAGGATAGGCAAACCGGTAAAGCGATACTACCGCCTTCATTCACTCCATACAGCTCTGTCATGGTTTCTCCCGAAAGTGATCGGAAGATCGAACGCAAGCGCGCAATTGAGCTGCTCCGAAAATCGCTGGATGAGTATCATGCAGCGTTGCGTCTTACTCCCGATAATGCACTTTACAGGCTTGGATATGCCTGGATGTTGGAGCAAGCTTTCGCTTACGCGCCCGAAATGGGCAAATTGCCTTATAACTCCTCTGCAACTCCTTCAGCCAATGATTGGAAACGAATTGCATTAGGCGAATACCGAAAAGCATACAAAATGGCAAGGGATCAGGACCTCAAGAATAAGCATGGAATGATGGAACCAGACGGGTATATCAGTGTTGAAGCCGCACAGAATATTATCCGATTGATTCAGAAATCGACGACTCGTTCTGAACAGGACGAGATTTCAGAGATGAAATCAACAATCAAGAATATTATGGATGGCCCACATCTGGTTACTCCGATCATATTCGCACTATCAAAAGACCTGAGTTTGAAACAGATTACCGATCCGAAGCACCATGTGGAATTCGATTTGGCTGTCTTAGGCAGGCGCGACAGTTGGCAGTGGGTAAAACCAAGTGCGGGAATACTTGTTTGGGATCCACTTCGAACTGGCAAAGTGCATAATGGTGCGCAGCTATTTGGGAATCGAACCTGGCAGATGTTCTTCAAGAATGGTTATGAAGCATTAGCGCTACTTGATGACAATCACGATGGACAGTTGACCGGCCGTGAGCTAAACGGAATATCTGTTTGGTGTGACAAAAATGGTAATGGCAGATCGGATCGAGGCGAAGTTGTACCCATCACGTCGTTAGGGGTGACGGCGATCTGTGTGCAATCAAGTGGACTGTCTGAAGGAGTTCCATCTAGTAAACAAGGAATTAGTTATGCTGATGGCAGTTCCAGATACACTTATGACTGGACGCCTACTGGAAATGCGGGTAGCTCAACCTCAGGTTTCAGAAATCACCCATTTGCAAACAATGCGCAACCGAAATTCAAAAGGACAGGGAATTAACTCCCTGTCCTTTTGACAATTAAGCAGTACAAGGCTTTCCATGCCGCTTACCGATGGGTGCATGACAGTGCGGGCACTGACCGGGGCCATCCCAAACCTCTGTTGCGGTCCTTTTCGGTACATCCTCTTTGGCTTCCACTTTTGAAGATCGGGATGCGTTAGTCGCACGTTGTGGTGCATCGGCTGGACTGCTGCCATCATCGTCTAGTTCGGGGGCAAACTGTGTCCCAAATCCAGCCAGTGCGAGTGCTCGCGCGATGGAACCCGTCTCCGCCTTTTCCACCCAACCTGCAGGAAAGTCCTGTCGAGTTTCTGTCTTAAGACCGGAGGCTATCAGTCTCCCCTCCGAATTATAGATGCGCGCTTGAACAGTAGCAAATCCCGCTTCTTGACCACCTTCGATGAGGGTGGTTTCAACTCCCCAATCGGGGCATTCATCACGAAACCAGACGATTCGAAACGCGGCTGGAAGATAAAACTTGCCACCCTGCATCCGAATGAGATGTCTTTTCAAACTCTCGGGCATTCGTCTGCGGGATGATTCAGGCTCATTGACGTCTAGATGCGGATTTGCTTCCGCATAGTTTGCCGATTTCGGTTCGGGCAATGAATGCTTGCCGGTCGCCATGTTGTGCTCCTCAATTGCCGCTCGATTTGTCAAAGCGGTCTCAATGGTAAATGGAACGGATGCGTCGGGGGCTCCCAGCGGTACGTACTCATATTTTTTGGGGCCGATCTCCTGTATGGATGCGGTGCCATCGGAGATTCGGATTTCTGC
>CAISOI010000746.1 GCA_903886985.1 uncultured Chthonomonas sp. | reverse complement strand
GTCACGAATAGTTCCTCAGTGTTGCGCTAATTTACACTACATACGCGTAAAATGCCCGCAAAGTGTGCCTAAACTATGATAAGTTGCCATTTTCAACTGTGCTCGGCAAGAGATATATCATACCTGACATGTTTCTCGTCACAAGGATGAGTCGACACTGATCGATTGTGCACACTTCGTCTCGATTACTTCTCACATTTGAAGGTATCAGGCTTCGAATTGATCCTAATTTGATCACATCTGACGGACATATTTGTTATACGGTAAACTAACAGTCTAATTCATAGAATGGGCGGTTAAGTTACATGGCATTGACTACCGAAGAAGTACGAAAGGTTGCGAGACTGGCTAGGCTCGAACTCGACGACAACGAAATCGAATCTCAAGCGAAGCACCTGAATCGACTACTGACACAGTTTGAAGTACTCGGAAGTGTCCATGTAGAGGGAATTGATCCTACGTCCCACAGCATTCCTATGTTTAATGTGTTGCGAGATGATGTCGCGAAGCCATCATTATCTCGAGAAGATGCTCTTGCTAACGCCCCCGAGTCGCGAGACGGTTGCTTTATTGTGCCAAGAATTGTTGAAGGATAGGAATAGTCAGATAATGTCAAGACTGATTGAAAAGTCTGCAGTAGAGTTAGCAAAGCTCGTTCGAGATAAAGAGATTAGCGCAACAGAATTAGTTACTGATACGCTTAAGCGAATTGAGGAAGTCGAACCGAAAGTACACTCGTTTCTAACCGTAACGAATGAGCATGCGTTAGCGCGGGCTTCCGAATTCGATAATTCGCGAGACAGCAGCGCAGTTGGTCTTCTCGGTGGCGTACCTTATGTTCTTAAGGACAATATGTGCACCACGGGAATTCTCACTACCAGTGGCTCAAAAATTTTGTCAAATTTCTTTCCACCCTACAATGCTACTGTAGTTGACAGACTGAATGCCGCGGGTGCCATTTTGGTGGGTAAAGCGAACTGCGATGAGTTCGCAATGGGCTCTTCAACTGAGAATAGCGGTTTTGGTCCATCACGAAATCCTTGGAATATCGATTGCGTGCCAGGAGGATCTTCTGGAGGGTCTGCTTCGGCAGTCGGAGCACTTCAATCACCATTAGCCCTCGGTTCTGATACGGGTGGTTCTATTCGTCAACCCGCGGCACTCTGTGGCATTGTTGGCATGAAGCCAACATACGGCTTGGTGAGCAGATACGGTTTGATAGCCTATGCATCCAGCCTTGATCAGATTGGACCAATGACCCGCACAGTCTCGGATACCGCCTTATTGCTGAATGTAATCGCAGGTCATGACACTTTCGATTCTACTTCTGTGAATCAGGCAATCCCAGATTATCTATTGGCGTGCAAGTCGGATGTAAAGGGACTCAGAATAGGCATACCGAAAGAGTATTTTGGTGATGGTGTAGACCCCGAGGTTAGCAAAGCGGTCCGTGATGCTATTGAGCTACTCGTTTCCATGGGTGCTGTTGCTGAAGAGTGTTCACTGCCAGCAACGGACTATGCACTTGCTAGCTACTACATTATTGCTCCAGCTGAAGCCTCCAGCAACCTTGCAAGATTTGACGGCGTAAAGTACGGTCATCGATCCACAGAGCTTTCCGGACATGTTGGTTTGACTGAGAAAACCCGAAGCGAAGGTTTCGGTAACGAAGTGAAGCAACGTATCATGATCGGAACATATGCGCTCTCTGCCGGTTACTATGATGCGTACTATAAGCGCGCACAGCAGGCTCGAACACTTATTCGGCGTGATTTTGAGCAAGCATTTGCAAAGTTCGATGTTATTATCACGCCAACCTCGCCGACTATCGCATTCAAGATTGGTGAAAAAAGTGATGACCCACTAGCAATGAAACTAGCCGATGCGTTAACAATTCCTGTGAACATGGCGGGCCTCCCAGCCATTTCAATTCCCTGTGGGTTCAGTTCGGGACTTCCGATCGGTCTGCAATTGATTGGAAACTATTTTGACGAACAGACAATTCTACGGGCAGCCTACACCTACGAGCAGGCTACCAATCATCACCAACAATTTGCCACTTTATAAAGGTTCGAAGCTTTTCCCCAAAGCTCATCTTGGAGGTATTTTCACGACGTGTCTGTTCTGGCAGTTCTCGCCTTGTTAACTTCGGCGACCCTACAACAAGATATAAATTTGGATCGCTGGAAAATCGACGGTACGCGCGGGATTGTCTGGAACATTAAATCCGATCGAAACCTTCCTCACAGCGACCATGTAGAGATGAGTGGGCGCAAGGTTAGCGTGATCGTTCGATACGGCATCGATGCTGATGGCAATTTGTCATGGGCTAGAAAGGTCGTATGGCCAATGCTGCGTATCAAACCAGATGATGTTCGTGGATACCTAATACGAGACTACGGAACCGAAGTATCGCCGCAATACACGGTCAATGGTGAGGCCGCAAACCCAGGTAAGGTAGTCCGAATTCACTTCGACGGAGTTTTGTCTGTAGAACATGCTGCGGGAAGCAAGGTTGCAGTAACTAGGACTATTTTTCCATCCCCAACGAATGAACAGATTATTGAGCGATGGTCTTTCCGCAATACTTCCCGCAGTCAAATAAAACTGGATTTTGCCCCACTGCTTAAACAGGAAGTAGCTCACGGAATGTATGGGGAATACATTATCGAGACGGTACTAAGGGATGGCCAACCGGTAACCCTCAACGCAAAACAGTCAGTGTCGGTGGGACTGGTTATTCGAGCAAGAAAGTCGAATGAAAATGCCCCTTCAACTTCCGTCCTGAGTGAAGAAAGAGATAGAAATCATTTTCTTTCGGTTGTTCGCAAAAGCCTTAAACTTGAAACGCCGAACTCAGAACTAAATCGAGCGTTCGATTTGGCCAAGGTACGTGCCACAGAGAGTGTCTTTGAAACCAAGCGAGGGTTATTTCATTCGCCCGGAGGCGGTCGCTATTACGGTGGAATTTGGGCAAATGATCAGGCGGAATATTCAGGCCCCTTCTTTCCGTTCGTAGGCGAACCTGGTGCAAATGAGGCTGCGCTCAACGCGTATCGCGTCTATGCCTCCGCAATGGATACCAAATTCACTTACCTGCCGAGTTCGTTCGAGATGGAAGGAGACATTCCTTACCATGCAGGGGGAGACCGTGGAGACGCGGCAATGGTTGCATACGGAGCCAGCCGATTTGCGCTTGCTCGAGGCAGTAAGAAATTGGCCACGGAATTGTGGCCCGCGATTGAATGGTGCCTCACTTATTGCGAGAACAAGAAGAATGAACAGGGTGTAATTGCGTCCGACACAGACGAACTGGAAGGTCGATTTCCTACGGGTAAGGCTAACTTATCGACCTCAACTCTCTGTTATGGCGCCCTAAAGTCTGCGTCACGATTGGCGCTGGCGCTGGGCAAAACCGAAGTTTCCAATGTTTACGAGAATCGAGCCATTGATTTACGCGTCAACATTGAGAAGTATTTTGGGGCTAAAGTGGAAGGATTCGACACATACCGCTATTATGCGGGCAACGAAGTACTTCGTTCATGGATATGTCTACCACTTGTCATGGGGATTGATAACCG
>CAISOI010000745.1 GCA_903886985.1 uncultured Chthonomonas sp. | reverse complement strand
CACCCCCTTCGGACAACAACCCACGGTAGAGTTGCATATACATCTATCTTGCAGTATTCAAAAAAGGAATTGGTCTGATCAGCGACGAATTGAACTGACAGACCAATTTTTTTGTCTATGTACTTATTCCAATTTGTATAACAGTATGTTAGTGAATTCCAAACTGAGGAGTTTATTCCATGAACCAGATTTCCCGAAGACGATTTCTTGAAGATAGTGTCGGCTTATTGGCGGCGGCAACTGTCCCGAGCCTCGCCACTGCCGAAGTTGTCCGACGTCGCAAGTCCGTTAGCCCGAATGAGAAGCTACGTATCGCAGTTATAGGCTTTAACGGACGCGGAATGAACCATATTGAATCCTACGTCAAGATGGACGATGTGGAGATCGTTGCGCTTTGTGATGCGGATACTGCGACATTTGCAAACGCATTGCGAGTGATTGATAAGGCGGGCAAGCCTACTCCAAAAACTTATCAGGACATTCGCAAATTAGTAGAAGCAAAGGATATTGATGCTGTTTCGATTGCTACCCCCAACCACTGGCATGCACTTGCAGCTATTTGGGCATTGCAGAATGGCAAGGATGTTTATGTTGAGAAACCTGTCAGCCATAACGTGAGCGAAGGGCGACGGATAGTTGACTTCGCGCGCAAATACAACCGTATCTGCCAATGTGGTACACAGAGCCGCGCCAGCAAAGGTTTACAGGGCGCAATGGCATATCTCCACACCGGTCAACTGGGACATGTCTCGATCGCCAGAGGACTCTGTTACAAGCGACGCAAAAGCATCGGCAAGGTTTCTGGTCCAACGACCGTCGCTTCGACTATCGACTATGATTTGTGGACGGGTCCAGCACCGATGAAGCCGCTCATGCGCGAAAAGCTGCATTATGATTGGCACTGGGTATTTGACACCGGAAACGGGGACCTCGGCAATCAAGGTATCCACGAGATGGATAAGGCGCGCTGGGGCATCAATAAGAAGGGACTACCTAACTCTGTTCAGTCATTTGGCGGCAGATTTGGATATGTCGATGATGGTAATACACCCAATACGGCAGTTGTATTCCATGATTACGGCGACAGCAAGATTATCTTCGAAGTGCGCGGCCTTGAAACCGATAAACTGGTTCCGGGTAAAGCTGCAGCAGGCGCAGCCGTCGGGAACATCTTCTACGGTGAAAAAGGCGTCATGGTTATGCCGAGCTACAGCGATGCAACGGTCTATGACAATGATGGTAACAAAGTCAGTGAGTTCCATGGCGGCGGTGATCATTTCCGCAACTTTGTGGACGCAGTGAAGACTCGTAAGCGCGAAAGCCTTTTTGCCGATATTGAGGAAGGTCACCTCTCAAGTGCACTCTGCCACCTGGGTAATATCTCTTACTCTTTGGGGCAGGACGCACCATTTAATCCTCGCACAAAAGCATTCGGGGATGATAAGGATGCTTACGAAGTCATCGGACGCACGGAGCAGCATCTTGCGGCCAATGGCATCAACCTTTCCGAGACGAAGTACAAGTTGGGTAAGAAGCTTGATCTAGTACCCGGCAAAGAGATATTCAAGAACCGCGAAACAAATCAATACCTAACGCGAGAATATCGGAAGGGCTTTGAGGTTCCCAGCAAGGCATAGACACTGCTATTTGACAATCT
>CAISOI010000744.1 GCA_903886985.1 uncultured Chthonomonas sp. | reverse complement strand
TGACTTCATCCAATTACCGATAATAGTTTCAGACTCTCCACCTTGATTCCCTGGTTTCCATGCGGAATAGACGTCGGCTGTGTCGATAAAATCGAGCCCTGCATCCACAAACGCGTCGAGCACCGTGAATGAGGCCGCTTCATCAATATTCCAACCAAAAACGTTTCCACCCAACATAAGAGGTTCGACTTTGATGCCGGAATTCCCGACTTTGCGTTTTTCTGCCATTGTACTGCCTTTCGAAAATGTGATAATTCTGATCGTGCCAGCGCATTGAGAGTCACCATTCAAAATTGTATCACGAAAGAGGTTGCGATTTGTGGATTCCATAAAGGCAAAACTAAGCCGATTGTGGAATACAAGATTTGTAAAGGTACTTGTTGTCGGCTCTTCATCACCATTTTTTAAGGTTCATTGGAAAGGTTTACGAATATGGAACGCAAGCAAGCTTCAGATTACCCGCAGGAACTTCTCGATCTGTTCGATACCTATGTGCACGGCAAGATTGATCGCAGGGAGTTTCTTGATAAAGCCCAGAAATTTGCCTCCGGTGGAGTTACCGCGATGGCGTTGTGGGAGAGCTTAAGACCAAACTATGCTTGGGCGCAGCAGGTTGCAAAGGATGATCCTCGCATAAAAGTCTCCATAGAAACAGTACCGTCGCCAAAAGGCAACGAGAAGATAAAGGGTGTCTTCGTCAAACCGGCAAAGGCAACTGGCAAACTTCCCGGCATTTTGGTAATTCACGAGAATCGTGGTTTGAATCCCTATATTGAAGATGTTGCGCGACGTCTTGGTACCGAGAACTTCATTGCCTGTGCTCCAGACGGGTTAACCTCAGTAGGTGGTTATCCGGGTGACGATGAAAAGGGCGCGGTTGCGTTTCGAAATGTAGACAAGCCCAAAATGAACGAAGATTTTATTGCAGCAGCAAATTGGTTGAAGTCACATCCGGATTGTACTGGCAAAATCGGAGCCGTCGGGTTCTGCTTTGGTGGTGGAATAGTGAATATGCTTGCCGTCAAGCTTGGCAAAGATCTGTCTGCTGGGGTTCCCTTTTACGGGGCACAGCCGCCGGCGGAAGATGTCTCCAAGATCAAAGCACCAATGATGCTTCAATATGCCGGTCTCGACACCAGAATAAACGCGGGCATTCCTGCTTATGAGGCTGCTCTCAAAGAGAACAAAGTAAAGTACGAAGTATTCGTTTATGAGGGCGCAAACCACGGTTTTCATAACGACACTACCCCACGATATGATGCTGAAAAGGCAAAACTGGCGTGGAAACGCACGTTGGAATTCTTCAACAAGAATGTGCGGGGATAACCCGAGCACTTTGTTATTCATTGGAGATAAACGTTGATTAAAGGAATGCGGACCGTCATATATCCTTCCCCTGATCTTGAACAGGGGAAGGCGTTTTATGCTGCTGTGCTTGGTGTAGACCCCTATTTTGACGAGCCATTTTATGTTGGATTTGAAGTTGGCGGCTTTGAGCTTGGACTTGTGCCGGATGCATCACCGGGTGACGCCGGAGCAAAGGCTTACTGGGGGGTAGACAATGCCGAGGAGGAGCTAGCCCGATTAACAGCATTGGGAGCAGTATGCGTTGAGCCCGTTACCGATGTTGGTGGGGGCATTAAAGTCGCTGCCATTGCGGACCCCTTTGGTAACTGTTTCGGGATAATTGAAAATCCAATGTTCAACGTTGCGAATGTAAGGTAACTATTTCACCGGAGGGAAAAGCAAATATGTCCAATCCATTTTGCAGCGCTATCACGCTGTTGTTATTGACAACGGTACCGATCTCACAATCCGGTCGTAGTTCGGGGACATCCAAAGCGGAACATGGATCTACCACAAAGTTGGATATCAACAGAAAGATCTCTGCTTGCTCCTATGAGTTTGTTGCCTACAAAGTATTGTTCAAGAACGATCAACCTTTTCCAGTTCCTAGTGACACCTTTTTCGTCACCGCACAGGCACCAAACCATTTTTCGATTGTAACTAAGCCGGGAGGCCCATCACAGGTGATTGATCCAAAAGATCACACTATTCATTTTACGACAAGCGGTGATAAGTGGACCTGTGATGGAAAGAAATATACGGTATTAAGCAGACCAGTTTTTAAGCAGTTTTCAAACCAAGAGATTCCTAAGGACTTTCTTACTCTTTATCCGGAGACGGACCTTCAGCGAGGAAATGTGACCGAAAACTCTTGTCTTGATTTCATCTTGGACAGTGCTGGTCGCAAGGGATACCGGATTGTCCCTTCAACAGATGCCAAAAGTATTACGATGCGGAAGGAAACAGTAATCAATGACTTCACTTTACGTCGTGATTTCATCTTTAGCAAATCGACAGGTCACCTTATCGCGACATATTTAAGACTTCGGCAAAAGGGAAAGAAATGGAGCGAGGATTCCCACATTGAATTCATGAACTGGAACCTTAGTCCAACGATTGATTCTGATGCATTCAGCTTACAAATTCCAGTGGGGTGGACAGAGAGCCCTCATCCAATCTATTAGCTTCCAAACAAATATTTATCAGAATTCCGTTCTCAGATGGATTGATATCGACATACACTTGGATTACGTCAGCAAAGCAGGAGCAGGGCACGGCGTTAACCACGTTTATTTGGGATGGTGACGATTCCTATTTGAGGAGGAACTGATATGGAAACAGTCCGAGATACAACTAGAGTAACGATTAGAAAACACTGGTTTCGTCGCAACGGTTTTGCAATCACAATTGCCACCATACATCTGCTTGTCGTTTTAGCGGCATGCAGATTTTGCATGCGTACAACAGATCCTGACTGGCCCATGGTATGGGCAGTTTTTCTGTTAATTGATGGACCAATCATTTTTCTGTCGAGTGCCTTCCCTCATTATTCTCGCATGACCTATTTCCCCGGAGGCGAATCTGCACCGTTAAACGATCCGAACAATTTTTGGATACCTGCACTAATATGCGGAATCTTGGGTACCGTCCAATGGTTCTTTGTTGCCAAACTTTTGGCCATGATGTTTGCAAAGCCACGTGCCCAGACAGACTCCCCAATAGTTCCATTGGACAAACATAGTCTGCCTACTGATATTTGAGCGCGAAACATGGTGAACATCGGTATAGTCCTCATCTTCCATATAAGCACAGAGCCCGTCGTTACTAAGAAACAACCTTGTTCGGGCCGAACTAAATATCACAATGTCACAAAGAGTTAACACGTTCAATTTCGGCACGAAAGGATATTTATTTGCAATCGCAATATTTATCGCTTTCAGCATCACAGTCTTAATATTTCTACGTGTTAAGGCCCTTTTTGGTGTTTCTGGATCATATGAGCATTACGCATCTGGAGGCACATATCCAGGGCACAATGCGATCGTATTCGACAACGGGCATAAATTGCTATTTTCAAGCCCTCGTAGTGGTCACGGAGACATCTATTCTCTGGACATAGCAACCGGTCAGGAGATATGTCTGACGAATTCTAAAGATTACGATGGAGAAGCAAGCCCTTCCAAGACCGGACACAAAATTGTCTATGTCAACGAGGCAAACGGAACGAGCCATATTTGGATAATGGACAGTAACGGGAATAACAAGAGACAATTAACTGCCGGAGAATTCAATGACAGAAATCCGTTCTTCTCACCAGACGAACGGAAGATTGCATTTGACCGAAAATCGCTAGGTTCATCTATTCCATCAGTTTTCGAAATGGATGTTGAGGGAAGGACAATACGACAAATCAGCCAGAAGGGATTTGGTGCAGGTTCGCCCACTTATTCGCCGGACGGACTGTTTCTCTATGCGAGGTCGGATGGCATCATCAAATTTGATCTGCTTTCAGGAGGATATATCAAACTTGGCGATGGGGATGCCCCGCGGCCCTCTCCCGATGGTTTGCATCTGGCAATCAAGTCTGGCGAATATGATGACGTAGTTAGCATAATGGATACAACTACTGGGGTCAAGAAGGATATAGTGAAGCCGGGTGAATACATAGATACTGTAGCTTTCGATGATTCTGGCTCTGACCTTTATTATTTTAGTGGTAAAGACATTAGGGGATTGGCTGGGGAGATGTGGAAAGTATCGCTGGATGGTAAAACCAAGAAGTTGATTGCAACTCTGACAAAGTAGTCTAGATTCTCAACTTGACGTTGAGTTTATTGCATGTAGTTTGCCTAATACCAATTGTTAGGAAAGCCCCAACCGTTTAACTAACGTCCAAACAGGACGAACGACAAAGTTTACCTGCACGTACAACGGTATCTGTTTGAAACACATTGCTTAGGAGATAGGCGGCACAGTCAAGACAATGATCTGGGACGTAACGGACTGTCTGAGGGCTATGCGAGTAACTCATTTAGTCATCGACGTTGAGATCGTAAATGAGTGTCGCAATGGAATTATGGAAAGGGACACCTCTACATGCAGACGACATCCATATCCAACATTTACCGATTAGGTCAGAAATTGGTGCCAAACCTCTCCGGTAGGCGCAATTGGTTGGTCATCTGGCTAATCATTCTGACTGTTGTAGCCGCAGGCGTATTTTCTACAACGTTCGGTCGAACTCATTTTGGCGGTTCACCGGGACCTCTTTCAGGAACTTTGTTAAGGAACCCGGACAACAAAGGTTTTACATTAGTTTTAAGCAACAACTCTAACCAGCGAGTTATTACTTCGACTTATCCATGGCTCTACTCGCTTAAAGTATACGACCGAGATAATAAAGAGATTTCCGACGAAGCAGGCTACCTGTCTCTCGTAAACGTGCGCGGACCATTGCCCAGCGATGTT
>CAISOI010000743.1 GCA_903886985.1 uncultured Chthonomonas sp. | reverse complement strand
CTGATAATGGTTCATATACTTGTATCTCTGATACTCCTGTTGCTTGTCCTTCTGGTACTTATTCAGGCCTTATTAATAATATTCCGCAATGTATTCCTAGCCATGTTGCCCCAACCAATTGTCAACGCCAATCCTTGTAGCATTTGGCTATCGCCAAAACATCGTATGATGTTTGTCGGACTACAAAATATCTGGTAATCAGATGAGTTACAGTAATCAGGGAATTTTTGCTCAAGCGTTTTCGGTTCCCATGTCGACTTGAACATTTTCCTGCCAAGAAACTGGTCAGCAATCTGAACAGCATCTATCATCTTTAACTTACGTGAACACTCTGCAGTTTTCTCGTCGTAAATCCACTTGAGCGTTTTCATGGTTTCTCCCTCATTTTATCTCAATGTTTCATGCCGATCAAACTAGGCAGACTATTCCGATAGGAAGGGGAACGGGGAGTTAGCTGCAACTCATACCACGCCGCAACCCGCTAGGTCAATTCCGCTTCCCACGTTAAATAAACCAACCATTAGCGGTATCGCTTAATCAGGTGACTTCAATGCTGCGATGCGACTTTTGAAGACATGATACATTTTGGGTGTCGTTTCGTTGAACCACTCACAGATAGATTGTCGATTACCTTCTATGGTCGGGTCAATCTTTGCCTCAATCATAATCTTGGAAGACTTCTTTCCGTCCAAAGGGAACCATTGCAATGGACAGCCAATTTCTTGTTCTATCGCAACTTTATCGATTTCCAATTGTTCAAAAGCAATATCCTTCCATCCTTCCGGTTGAACAATTAGACTGATTGCAACACTTTTGTTTTTAGGGGTTAATAACATGTCCAATAGAAATCCTGTTCGACCGAGGGCGATGGATGACCAGTGGTCCTTGCCTGCCTTTTGGAGAGTGAACGGAGGGTTATGGGCATACATGTGTGCATGAATCTCTTCCCAAAAAGTTTGTCTCCACAGATGAAGCTTGATCTCCGCTGGACTTTGGTCCGTTCGAAGGAATTTCTGTGTATTGTTTGGCTGACACAGAATGTTCAATTGAGGGGCAGCAGGGCTATCACCGATTCTAAATGCCTTCAATTCCGCAAGGTATAGATTCACCGTGGGCGGCGTGTTCTCATTCAACCAATCAATTACTTGGCGATGATCGTCGGCAACAGATTCTGCAATCCATATTCCTGTCATAGCTTTGTGCACAGATGCATACGTGAGAAATTTACCAAGATGATCATGGTCGGTTTTGTTAAATTGATTTTCTATAACCACCACGTGGTTTTCTTCGCCAAGCATTTTGGCAACGATGTCGCAGGAGAAATTTCCGGGTTTAGATTCTCTGACTGGATCTTCAATTTCTATCCCAATGTCTTGTGCAATTAAAGCAATTCCTTCTTCTTTAACGAGCCAATCTGAGAATTCAGTTTCTTTACTCCATAGAGTACGAATATCATTGACCTTTTCTTTTTTGCCGATGGGAATCTTGGACATTGCTAACTCCTATGTATGGATACTTGCTTGTGGCGTGCGATTTCCTATTATATGTTGCGTTTATCAAGCGGCGGGAGCGAATTGACAATTTTCATCGTCTCAAGGCTAACTTTGCAACTGAAGCGTGCAGATCTCGTGCCTGCCCGCCCCTAACATTGTAGGGGCGAATCGACATAAAACGTAGAGCAATTTCATACACAGGTACAAGCAAAGTACCCATGTCCAGTTAACGCCTAATACCAAACTTCTTCTACGATAATTCGATATTGTTACTGTTTAACCTTGGCAAGTATTTCTACGAACCAAGGTTCGGTTCGAACCGAATCCAAATCCGAATCAGTTTCTAAATGAGATCGGTTTGGAAGTACACCGTATTCAAATGCCTTATTCAACCATGAATGGCAACCGTCGGAATCCTCTTGCAGTGCAGAAACGCATGCAAGATTATAGGACGAATTACCCGGGCTGATACTTTCAGCTAAATTTAGTTTTGTTGCTGCCTCATTTAAGATTTCATCAAATGCATTCCCTCTTTGCAATCTCGTCCGATACGTTAGTGCCACTCCCCAATTGTTGAGAGCTTCGTGGTAATCAGGCTTGATGGCAAGAGCCGCAGCGTACTTCTCATCTGCCGCCGCAAAGAGCGCATCTGCCTCGAAACCGGATTTATTCTTAGCTTGATCCGAAAGCACAATCCCCCAGCTGTTTAGGGCTTCGTGTTTATCGGGCTTTATGGCCAGAGCTGCCGCATATTTCTCACCCGCCTCAACAAAGAGCGCGTCCGCGTCAGAGCCGGACTTCTGCTTGGCTTGATCCGAAAGCGCAATTCCCCAGCCATATAGGGCATCGTGATAATCGGGCTTTATGGCCAGAGCCGCCGCATATTTCGCATCCGCCTCAACAAAGAGCGCATCCGCCTCAGAGCCGGACTTCTGCTTGGCTTGATACCAAAGCACAATCCCCCAGCCGTATAGGGCTTCGTGTTTATCGGGCTTTATGGCCAGAGCTGCCGCATATTTCTCACCTGCCTCAAGAAAGAGAGCGTCCGCCTCAGGACCAGATTTTTGTCTCGCTTGATTCGATAGCGCATTCCCCCAGCTATTGAGGGCTGTATGATAATCGGGCTTGATGGCGAGAGCCGCCGCATATTTCTCACCTGCCTCATCAAAGAGCAAATCCGCCTCAGAGCCGGACTTCTGCAGGGCTTGATTCGAAAGTGCAAGTCCCCAGTTGTTGTGGGCTTCGTGGAAATCGGGCTTGATGGCCAGAGCCGCTGCGTACTTCTCTCCTGCCGCTGCGAAGAGCTCGACCGCCTCAGGACCCGTTTTCTGTGTAGCTTGTTTCGAAATCACGTTTCCTTGCATTAACCAAGCACGAGATACAACTTCTATCAAGGCAGGTTTGGCGGCATTACTTGAAGACTCCCATAGTTCAATTACCTTGACATATTCCTTGGACATCAATAGCGAACTTGCCTTGAGTAGATCGTCATCGTCCTCTATCTCTTCGATTGCCCGCTTCACCATGCGGTGTGTTGCAAATGGAACATACAACGACACATCATTATTTTCCAGAGGATATGGTGTGAGGTTCGAGAGCAAGTTGTCGAAATAGGTGAATGGTCCGGCAACAAACTCAGGTGGAAAACAGTCGAGACGTCTGGCCAATTCACAAAAGAAGATGTCGGCATCCTGAGTCGCGACGGAATAAGCCTCCTTGTTAGAACTGAAAAGGCTCTCCCTGACGAGCTGATTAACGGAGTTGTTTTGGCGATGGATCCAATATAGTCCATGCGTAAATGCATGGACACCCTCAATATACTTCTTGAAAATCGGGTCTGTCCCACCGCTATAGCCCGCCACAACCCAGGCTCGCCCTCCATCATGAAAGTTAAAGCATGGACCCAGAACCGGGGCATGTTTAGCAAGCTCTTCGTCCGTATTCATCAATCGAAACCCGGAGCTCTGACCGTGGAGGTAGAAAATCGAGTGCTTTGGCAGATCTCCAAAAGCAATCGGGACGCGCTGTGCTGTCATGTCATAGACCGCTGGAAAAAGATCGAGAAGTGCACATGCGCGAACTAGGAGATTGTCGAAATTGAAAGTTAGAACGCGGTCAACATATCCGGCTTTCATTAAACATGCAATGGCAATATGCGCCCAGTTAATCTGAGCCCTTTGAACAAATCCCTCAATCATAGCTCGGCGTTCTGCAGTACTAAGTCCTGACATACATTCGTTATAAGTTGGTTGCTCGGTCCCAACGGACCTAATCACTCGCTGATAGGCATGTTTGTAGTGCTCTTCAATATGCTTAATTACCCCGGGTGCGGCTGGAATTCCCGCACTCACGGAACAACCAGCCCCTATTAGGAGAGTGAGGGGTTTCTTGTGTTGCTTCTCATAGAGGAATGTTGCGACAACGTCATCAATATTTCTTTCAAAGTCACTTGGAGTAGGCATCGCAAGTCAGTCCTTCAAGGAATGTATAAAAAGCTCGTGAATTTTTGGATAGTTCATTT
>CAISOI010000742.1 GCA_903886985.1 uncultured Chthonomonas sp. | reverse complement strand
GGCATATGCAGCTAAAAAACCAACTGATCCTAAGTTTAGATAAGGAGCAGCAAGCCCCCCGCCGACGATCAGGAGCACCGTGACGACCTCGGGAGCTCCAGATACCAAAGAGCGTGAACATCCCAGCCCGCGCACTTTTAGGGCGAGGTTAGTTCCGAGAGTCCTGACCTTGTCGTATTGGCTCTCCTGAGCGCCGAGAGTAAGTATTGTTTCAATACCGTCCACGATATTCGCGAAGCATTTAACTAGGAACTCTTGATCCGCATAGAATTCGTTCGAGATTGTTCTCGTCCAGCGGAATGCCGGAAGTAAAATCACCATTATTACTATGCCCAGCCCCAAACCTACAAAGAGCAATTTCAATGAAACAATCAAAAGCAGACCAAACAATCCCACTATTTGGTATGCCTTCAATGAAGCATCCAGTAGGCCGACGTTATATGATACAAAAGGCTGTAGTACTGAATTTAAATAAAGCATCCTCGTCTTGTCGTAGCTACTGCTGTTTCGGGTAACATGCGCGTCAGCAAATGCTTCAAGAAGAGATATGCGTAGACGCGCACTTGCCCTTTCAAGTCTGTCCCCGGTCAGCGTTATATAGATCACGTTTAAAGCCTGCTTCAGACTCACCGAAATCACGGTGCAAAAGCCCGCTATGACAATGGGGCTGGCAAAAGTAAGGTGTTGAGTGAGGAAGGCGATAACCGAGGGAAGCCCATCAAGACTTATTGTTTGCGCCGTGACGAGCATAACAAAGGGAAACAAGAAAGCCATGCCAAAGGAGTTGAAGACACCGGCTAGGAAACCAATGATCTGAAGTAGAAGAAAGGACCTCGCAGATATAAGGCGTATCAGTTGCAAATATTCTTTAGCTATTTCCCGAAGTATGAAAATCTTCTTGATCCAGGATCGAGCTGGCTGCATCTATTCGCTTTCCTTCGCGTAAACCATTCCAACGTTTGAAGCGAGCCTCACAGGCTCATCTCCAAGAAAAGGCTGATGATCGACTTGCGAACACACCTCGAGTTTGTTACCAATCGGGTAACGTCTCGGACAATTAACTACGTGCAATAATATCTATGTGGGTACGGGCAAAGTAAAAGCGCGTGACTCAACTCGTTCGACCAGGCAACTGACCATGCAGTTGTTAGGCAGCAAGTCGGGTTGAGCTGCAGACGCTTTAGCTTCAAATTCGAGAATATCTCCACTATATGACGTTAAGTGCAGACTTCCTCTGTTTATTTCAACCCACGGTGGCGTTAGAAGCCGTCCTGTTAAGAACCTTCTTAAACGAAGCGCCGCGTTCTCAAAAGAGAGTTTCGCAGACATTGCCTGTTCGCCACTCTTTTTCACCCTGTATCCAGAATAAAGAAGTCGGAAACCATTTATGCCGTAGAAGTCATAAAATGTCTTTGGAGAAAAAGAATAGTAGGCTCTCCCAATATAGCCCGACATTCCTGCCAAATGAAATATGAAGCCATCTTGCTTAAGCATCTTCAGTATATTTTTCCAGATCGAGACTATGTCGAAGCAGAAAAAGAGAGTTCCTGCATCTATGATCCAGTCATACTGATGGTGGAGTTCAATCGGCACTGGGCTGTGAAGATCGGCCTTGATGGTAGGCTCGCCTGCAATGTCGATAGTATCAAAGCTATCGAATCCCAAAGCTTTAGCAAAATCCCCGGACCTCGCTTGTTCACGGCCAGAGTAGCCGAGATCGGCAACCGTATAATGGTGAATACAGTCACCTAATATCAATAACCTTCCGCCCCGCGGGTGATTCCTACGCAGCTCTTTAAGGAGCAGGAGATCTTGCAATTCAATTCCCAAACAGGGACTCCCTTTGAGCCAATTTCAAAGAGTAATGTTTCCAATTACAATTTTGCAAGTAAAGGACGAGGATATATGAGTTTAAGACTCCAAGGCTAACGTCAGCCTCCTGTAATGTCAACGCCCAAGGTTGAAACAAG
>CAISOI010000741.1 GCA_903886985.1 uncultured Chthonomonas sp. | reverse complement strand
TGTTGCGCCCACCTGGCTGCCGTGCCGGAGTCGGTGCATTTAGCAGACCCAACCGGAAAGCAACTGGGTCCTTACCTGCGGCATGCGCTAATTCATCAATAAACGACTGAATGACAAATGCATAGGCGTTGCTGCCCGGTGCCCGCAAGGCACCAGTCTTTATGCCGAGCGGCATCAATGTCGTATGCAAGGCATAATTTGGAACAACCTTAACGGGAAATTCCGGCTGCATGTTTCCCCACGGAGCGTAACGTTCCCCTTCGCCGTACGAAATGAAATGATTCTCCCAAGCGGTTAGGTTCCCTGCTGCGTCGAGCCCACCTTTAAGATATTGAAAACCGCCGGGTCGATAGAAGTCATGCATCATATCGTCTTCACGAGACCAGAGAAGCTTTACGGGAACCCCAATTGTTTTGGCAATCCAAGCCGCCTCCACCATGTAGTCGTTGGAGAGCCGTCGCCCAAAGGCACCTCCCGCTCGCATCATGTGCAGAGTAATATCTGATTCCGGAATATTCAGCAATCGGGCTACCATACTTCGCCCCGAGCCAGGAGTCTGACTGGTGGACCAAATTTCCATCTTGCCATCCTTGAAGCTGGCAGTACAGTTTTGTGGCTCCAATGGCGCATGCGAAATGAACGGATAGGAGTATGCGCCCTCGATCACCTTTGCGGCGCTCTTAAATGCTGCAGTCACATCGCCATCATTGCGGAGTGTGCGCGTAGGTTTCTCTTTTGAGAGTACTAGAGCGCGAGCAGCAAAAGCGTCGCTGGATTGCGCGGCATCTGCCCATTTGCCTTCGTTCCATTTGACCTTCAATTTGTTGCGGGCGGACTGTGCCGCCCACCACGTGTCCGCCACAATGGCAATACCCGGCTCCAGGCCAGGATCGCTTGGAATCACGTTTCCTTTAACTTCCGTACCATCTATGACAAACGCATGTCGAATACCGGGCAATCTCTTGATGTCCGCAAGGTTTGCGCTGGCGACCGTTCCGCCGAACACTGGGCATTTTTGCAATACTGCATAAAGCATTCCGGGCACGGAAACATCAATTCCAAATATTGGCTTCCCTGTTACAATATCCGGCACATCCACGCCGCGCGTTGAGTGACCAATAATCTTGTAATCTTTGGGGTCCTTCACTTTTACTTCGGACGGCGCGGGCAGAGGCAATGCGGCGGCTTTCGTTGCGATTTCGCCATAGCCCACCGATTTTCCGGAAGCGCGGTGCAGAACTCGACCCGACTCCGTTGTGCATTCGCCTGCTGGAACTCCCCAGGTTTGGGCGGCTGCCAATACAAGCATATGTCTTCCGGTCGCACCTACGCGGCGAAGCGGCTCCCAACTGCTCGGTGTTCCGAAACTGCCACCAGAGAACTGGGTGCCGTATTTGTTGTCAACCTTCACTTGTTCCACTTTGACGTGCTTCCAGTCGACGTCTAACTCTTCAGCAATCAACATTGGCATCGTGGTTTTTACGCCCTGACCAATCTCCGGGCGGCCGGATACAATTGTCACCGTACCATCTGGAGCAATAGTGATAAAGGCTTGAGGAGAGAGCTGCGCGCCTCCCCCAAAACCCCCTTGACGTGGACGTGCTTGCTGAGCCTCTTGAGCATGGGCATCGGAATAGAGTCCTACTAACATTCCGCCGCCTGCAATGGCGGTCATCTTGATAAAGGAACGGCGATCCATAGACATTATTCGCCACCTTTCTTTGCGCCAGTGGAAATCTTGGGTTTGGCTGACTTGGTATTCTTGTTCGTTGAACTGGGGACTTTGGAGTGGTTTATTGCAGCAGCCTTATGAATAGCCTGACGAATTCTTAGGTAGGTTCCGCAGCGACACAAGTTGCCATCCATGGCATCGTCGATATCTTTATCGGTAGGGTTAGGAGTGCGTTTCAAAAGTGCGGCAGCAGCCATAATCTGTCCGGTCTGGCAGTAGCCACACTGCGGTACGTCGATGTCCTGCCACGCAATCTGCACGGGATGTGTACCGTCCGAGGAGAGCCCCTCGATGGTGGTGATCCGCGATTTCGCAGCCGCCTCGACGGTCAAAACGCATGATCTCTGGGGAGCGCCATTGATATGCACCGTGCATGCGGCACACTGACCAATTCCGCAGCCATATTTGGTTCCAGGCAGCTTGAGCAGATCCCGCAGAACCCATAGAAGAGGCATATCCGCCGGAGCATCCACTGTCATGGATCGCCCATTTACCATTAACTTAAATTGCATGTTGATTCCCCCAAAGAAAACGAGCCTGAACTCTTCTTAATCGCGATATTCGCCAAAGCATGAAACTACCGACTTGATAGGATGACGTAATCAGAAAATTGTAAGCGTAAAGTGTTGTCCACGAACCCTTCGCGCAGTGAAACTAGCTTAAATATGACATGAACTATGACATGAACATAGTATTTTGCAATTCCCACACGATGCATACGTAGAATTTCGATATGTTGATGCTGATACGTCACTCCTTTTCTCGTGAGTTCGTCCAGCTGTGAATGAGCAGATGGGGTTACCATCTGCTCATTTCGTCTCTCATTTTTTGTAGTTCGCTGGGTTCGGAGTTGATGGGATTCAGTTCGTCCCAGTTGAAGTCCCAAGCTCCGTCGTATAACAATGCGAGCATGTCCGCGTGATCGGGGGAGGAGTGGCCCCGGCGCTTCATGTCGTCCTTACTTTCCATTTGGATTTGACCTTTCGAGTTGATGCGGTACCTAATTGCGGTGAGCTCTTCTACCAGTTTGTCGACCTGGAAGTCGGACCCTTCGCAATGTTTCGGAATCCTGATATCTCCGAG
The DNA here is from genome assembly GCA_903886985.1 of uncultured Chthonomonas sp. Taxonomy (GTDB): domain Bacteria; phylum Armatimonadota; class Chthonomonadetes; order Chthonomonadales; family CAJBBX01; genus CAISOI01. The sequence continues at coordinate 1,333 of CAISOI010000741.1, read as the reverse complement.
ACGGAATCGTTCCCTGAGTCCCCAGTATAATTCGGCGCGTTTGTTTGCAAAACGCTCCGTATCGTGAGCCGGCAAGCTCACATTTACTGCGATTACTCCTTCGGTACCGATTTGTCGAAGGCGGTCTACCACACCTGATCCAATTCCAATTGAATCGATCGTTATTGATTCCGTCTGGTGATCGTAAGCCAGACTATTTACTTTGCCAGCCACATCCATGGTATCGCACCCAGAGTGCGTTTCCATGCGTATGAGGTCTGGTCCGGTCCTTATGCCAATGACCGTTTTATCCATCCCATATCGCGCAACATCTACCGCCATACGACTAACGGACTGCCACCCAGCAGGTGCTGTCCTTGTCTCGTGCAACGATGGAGCGCGAATTGCGGATTCAATCCAGTTCAGCGGAATGAGAGTATCTGTTTCGGCAGTTGGGAACTGCCCCATTACTCTTGCCCTGAAAAGGTTATTGGGACCGCGTACATGTCCTCTAAATACAAATCGGTCAGGTGTGGCGACGGCAGCGACAGGAATGGAAATTACCCGGTCTGCCCCACTCTCTGCATCTCGAATGTCGTTTGGACTAGACATTTGCGTCAGAAATTGAAACTCGCGCATATTTGGAGGCGCAGGACCGTAATCATCGGTCCATTCGTTTACTCGATCTTCGAGTGCCTCTCGTGTTATGCAGCCTTGAATTACGGTTCTTGGCGGTCCGTTGCAGTTCATATTTGGGTGGTCAAACCCACTGATAGTGTGCTTCGACCAGCCTGAGTCATCGCGGAATAGGCGATAGAATCTGCCTGCTACAACCAAAGGATTGCCGATTGCAAGCACTTTGTTTTCGCTACCAACGGCGATTCCTTCGACGGCTTCCCAAATCCCCTCATTGATTCCACTGGCTTCATCGAGCACGATGAGTAGATTTTCGGCATGAAAGCCCTGGAACCGGACTGCATCGATTGAGGAGAGGCCGAGCGCGAACCAACCATCACCCATCTGCATCCTTGTGACTGTAAGTGAGACCGGTAGTTTGACTTTTGCGTTGGTCACTTTCCGGCGAATCTCCTGCCAGAGAATGTTTCGAACCTGTCGCCATGTTGGAGCGGTTGTCAGCACGATGGCATTTGGGCGGGTGCAGAGAAACCAGATCACAAGATCGGCGGCGAGGAACGTCTTCCCCACTCCGTTTGCTGACTTCACTACCACGCGTCGATTCTTCGCGACTGCAAGGGCGACTTCCGCCTGCGCCGACCACCACTTGGAGCCGAGTACTTCCTCGGCAAACAGGTCTGGTCGATTTTTGTACTTCTTCATCTGGTCTTTCCAAGGG
>CAISOI010000740.1 GCA_903886985.1 uncultured Chthonomonas sp. | reverse complement strand
TGTTCATCGCCGCCATCGGGAAATTGGATACCTGATAGGGTGCGAAGGTGGATGATTTGAAGCCTAGAAATTTGCCCACGCTGGAATATTTAAAGACAGAGACTCGGCTGGGGTCATCCGTGCAGACCAATGCAGTATCGCCGGTCGAAGTTACACCTATGCCGGAGAATTTGGTAGCACTACTATTGATGTAGGCCCATGCTCTTGCACCGGTATTGATGTTGAACTTGACTGCGTATCCCTTGTTGTCTCCGGTACCTCCACAAATATAGATCCCATCACTTTTCAAGGTTGCGGCGCGAGGCGTCATTTGTGATCCATAACGAGATATCCATCGCACTTTTGCGTTGGTATCGATAGAGCTGGCATGGACGTCATTTTGATCGCCATTGCCGACATAGTAGCAATTACCGGTGGTATCGACAAAGAAACTAATCAAATCGTTATAACCACTGTTCATCTGATTTGAGAAAGTCCACTGCAATGCTCCGTTTGAAGTTGCATATTTTAAGATGTGTGCTTTGCTGTAATTGCGGTCCACGTAAGTGCCACCAACATAAACAAATCCTCGGTTATCCACTCCGACAATCGGATTACTTACATTCACCATGGAAACTGCAACAGACTTCACCCACGATCTTTGACCGGTTGCGGTGTACTTCGTTAGTGTGTAACCGAATATGGATCCCTTGTCGGTATAGAAACCAGCAACAAAAACTTCATCCTGCGCGTTGACGGTCACCGAAGTGGCATGAGAACTACTGGTTGTAGTTGGACCGGAATAGGTGTCCTTCGTCAATAGTGTTCCCGTGGGGGAGACCTTCAGAAAGAACTGCTTGGTTCCAGAATATCCGACAACAAGTGCATTGCTGCTGGAATCATGAGCGACAGATGTCGGGATTGCATTGAAATTGGTTATGCTGGTGTCCGCATAAATATAACCGGGACTTGGAGTACCGGTTGGGCTGTAACGCGCCAATCCTGCTGCGACTGCACCTTTCCCAAATGGAAAGTTTGCAATGACGCTGACATTTCCCCGCTTGTCCACCGAAATTCCGGTCGGTTCGTTGCCGGAAGTACCAAGACCCTTGTTTATCTGTGACCATTGAGCGTCAGAACGAAGAGAAAAGAGACTTAGCACGCCAATTGCGATGACAGAGCGGACAGCGAAATGTTTAGCCATGTAAGTCCTTTCAATTCCCTTCAACTACTACTCTTAATTATTGGCAGGAGGGATGCCCAAATTGTTCGAGTGTTATGACAAATGAATCTGTTGGTAAATTATATCTGGATTCTAACGCTTTTCCAGAAGATGGGAACCAATTGTACTGTTAAGAGCGTTCTACTAATCAAATTATTTGCTGGGTTTGGAGCAGATAGGTCCCAGCGAATTAACTTGTTCTCTACTACAATCAGCCAGGACATATGCTTAAACGGAGGAGGACAGGTTCCGTGGTTATGTTGGTCTGGCTTACTTTCCTTGGATTTCCATGACTTTAAGAGAATCACGAACGTTCGTACATCCTAAGAGAAACCCGAGATTTCGGAGGCGGAATCTTAGCCTTTTGAACACAGGGTCGTTGGCGTTGCCAAATACGTCATTTGGTCGAAACCATGGAGACGTGTTGGGGCGCCAAATTGCAATGCGACAGC
>CAISOI010000739.1 GCA_903886985.1 uncultured Chthonomonas sp. | reverse complement strand
GCGCCGACTAGCAGAAATTGGTCAGATAGATCTGACACAATCCGTGTTTGTGTTTGACAACACTTCCATGAGTATGAATTTCTGGCTGCATCAACCCGATGCAAACGGTAATCCGCTCGGTAGTGTGATTCCTCAGCCGGTTCCTTTTTCTATTGTAGATTTGGTTCCTCCCGCACATGTTGGCGATCAGGTAGCCAATCCAAATCCTACTGCCGTAGATCCTACTACCGGTCAACTAATCAATAGAGGTGGCATTGCGCAACCATTGGCACCTGGTAGAACGATCGTCAGGTATTTCCTTGGATTGCGCGACAACGCCAGTACGAATGATACGGTGTATGGCACGAACGGTATGCCGAAGAAGCCCTACTTCAATATTTATGACCTTGCGACACTTCCAGGTGTAAATCTAAATCAACACAACACCTTCATACTATGGCGTGCTGAAGTCGCTCCATATACTCCTGGGGGATATGTGGACACGAGATTCTTTCACACAGATCCCAGCGGTAACTTGAAAATGTTCGACTCCAATTTTTGGTACGACAATAGTGTTGCCGTTCAGCCCGGAGACCCATCGATCACATCGTCAGCAGCAAACGGCTGGGTTGATAATAATGCTGATGGTAAGGTCAATATATCCGAGAACTGGCGTGCAATTGCTCGTCCGATGGTCCCAATGGATCGCTCAGATGAGGTTGCCATTGAGAAGGATGAAGATGGTAGGCCTGCATACTTCATTGATCCGGCTACTTCATTGAAGTTTATGAAGATTACGCCGCTGGTGAAGTTTGAACCATCCTATATAGGAAACGATGCAGGCGTGGCAACTTTAACCAACGATTACGGTAATGGTCAACCGAACATTCCACCAGCATCTCATCGAGAGAGTTACGGGCATTGGACTTCGCCATTTGATCTTTATCTCTATCGCGGCGGTTTGGCGGGTCCGATACTAAACTACTTTTATTGGAATGGTGGCGCTTCGCCCGTTCAAACTAAAACATACGATACAGGGACGACTGCCGCAACGTCTTCGAATTCAAACTTTTTCCCTGCATATTACGATCCGGATAAGGCTGTGAATAGTTCGCAGATATTTCCGTCAGACCCAAACACAACTGTGCCGCCAATACTGTTCTATGTAGATCGGAAACGTGGTATGTTGAACTTCTCTGTGCCCGACTCGATCTGGCCAGGATTTCACGATGTTTCCACTGGGCTTCCTACTCCTGCAACGGCATCGAACTATGATACAGCAATTGTCAATGGGGCGTATTGCAGCTACGTATTCCCGGGATATCCCGCCAATGTAACGACGATGTCTGCTAATTTAAGCAATGCGCGGCCGTACATTGACTTAAAAGCAGTTCCAGGCTCGCCATTAAAAGTGTTGCCAAACATTATGATTACTCCTGGAAGTGAAGTGGTGTCCGGTCCGGATATGCGACCGGGACCAAATTACGGTAATGCAGTCGTTTACACTGCGGCGACAGAAGAGAAACTCGACAGCCTTGGACCCAACGAATATGTAATTCATTACCGAGATATCCCGAATGCAAATCTTTCGGACCCAGACCCTATGAACGTAGCTCGGCAAAGAATGGGAGTTATTCTCTTCTGGAAGCAGGGAATTCGTAAGGATGACCCGCTAACGGGTGCTGCGGCAGGATCGCCTGCAACTTCTATGCTTGCACCGTTTCCGGTGAAGAAGGCAGATGGTGTTACTCTTGCCGATCCTATTAGAGTTCGCTATAGAATGCAGAACAATAAGATCGACGATATTGTTAAAGCGAACTATTTATCACGCGAATTGATGTCTTTCACGGCTGGCGTGAGATTGTATGAGTTCAACTCTGGACAAGCCCAACAGGTGACCGTTACACAAAAGGTCTATCTGCGCAATATGCCAAGATAACCGTCGTTCCTTTGAATTAATTATTTAACAATCTGAGATAACAGGCAATGAATATGGGTAGATACAACACAATAGGGCGCAGCGGATTGCGAAGAATGCACTCTCATCGACAGCATGGTCAGTCGCTGATTATTGCAGTGATTTGTATGTTTGTATTGCTATTCATAGGCGGGATCTTTGTTGGTCTAGTGGCACGTAACCTTCAAAACGGGGGACGCGACAAAAACAGCGCCGCCGCAAAAGAATTGTCTAGAGCAGGAGTTGCATTCTGTGATTCCCAATTGATGAACAGCCCTGACGGTGCCGATTGGCGTCCAGCGCCCACACTCCCCATAAGCACTCAGGACCCTGATTATCTATGGTTGCAATCTGGCGAATGGACAAGAATTCCCCTCACTAATGGGCGTGCACTTGTTCGGGTCACATACGAACCAAAGTATATTGCTGACGTGAGTAATCCTGTTAACTTTGTTCTTGATCCTTTGAGTAAGATGATCAAGATCGAGTCTATAGGACGGCCGGGCGTATTGGATCCGACAGATCCAACAACATTTTTGAATACGCCTTCACCACGTCTTCGTCGGCAACAACTAGCTTACAAGGCGATTGGGATCACTGATTATTTGCTATTTGATACAAATATCAACAACGAGTCCAAGTTTAAGTCGTATATTGCGAATCCTGCCATCAGTGTGCCTGTACCTGCTGGTTATTCCGGGCCAAAGTACCCATTGGCAAGACAACTCGGCGCACTACCAGTTCGAACGCCTGGGTTAAGCGCAGCTAAGTACGCAGTACCGGGAGCACCGATACGTATAAATGGAGATGCACAGTTTATCGGTAATATCATCTTAGGGGTTCGTCCTTCCCTTGGAGAAGGGATCACTGTATCTGGAAGCATCCTTGCTGAGCCTAATTCGACAGATATGGCGTTGAACGTTGGAACCGATATTTCTGCTGGTCCTCGGGTTTTGAACCTAGACAATAATACGACTTCCAGTATTTTGAACACGGCAAACCAAAATTTTTCTACAGCGAACGGTGTATTGCGAGACGATAGTTCCAATCCGGATAAGTTCGGTTATGCCCGTGGGGCATCCAGATTGGATCCGCCAAGAATCGATTATGTTGATGCCACAACCGGACAATCTCGTTATCGTCAATTGACCCTAAATTCTGGGCGATTGTTAACTAATGGTGGGGTTACCATCAATACGGGTAAGTATGGGATGGGCGGTGGGATGTACATCGATAACTACCTTAGTGTAGAGCCAGAGACGAAAAATGTTCAGAATGGTCGCTCAATTCGGACAGTCTGGCTCTCCCCGCAGTTGGGGCAGAGTGCTCGATGGTACGGGCAATACTATGTTCCGTTAGGTGCCTACATTGACATGGGGTACCCAACCGTCCAACAGCGCGACCCTTCGACGAGCGAGCTCGTGCCTAACTCCATGGTTGCGACACCGGGTTTTCAAATCTATAGGGACGATGCAGCATTCCGCGATCCTTCGGGTGGAGTGGGTCAACAGACGGAAGCGTTTACGTTTTTCATCTACAAACCAGTCGGTCAAAGACCGGTGATTAAGCTGGAAAACGATTTTCAACGTCTTGCGCTGAAAACACGATTTGCGATGACCGAAAAGCAGATTGACAAGTTTCTCCCTGCATTCAATGGCGTGATTTATGCGGAAGGTAACATCAGAATCCGAGGGTTATTGGCCTCCAAGTTGAACATGCAGATACGACGTGAAAATAGTGGCGAGGCAAACAGCCCAACGGATGCGCAGGTTTTTAGCCTGGTTAATCCGCCTTCATTATCCGTAGTTTCAGGAGCAAACATTTATATTGAAGGCAGTATCATTCACGAGAGTCCCGATACGATGATCTCGCTGCTTGCAACTGAATATGTTGCGGTTAATTCAACCATGTTCAATTCGGTGACGGACGCGGCGAACAAACCGTTCGCATCACAAGATCAGGGAGCAGGAGCATTCACGCCTTTTCTTATTGGACAATCTCCGACCTCATCGTTCTCATGGAGCGTGACTTATGGAGACAATCCAGCGCTCTACGTTGACGATGCTAACAACGCTGTCAGCCAGCATCTTTTGGTTGCTCACGGATCTGATGGACCGAATGGAACCTACGTTAACCTGTTTGTGAATGAGTTTGCGCGACGCGCTGCTAATTCGCCGCTCTATTACTTCCGTCCAGAACCACCTGCGAACACGATTGATCCTGTCTATGGGATCATTCACGGGTATACCGCCCCAGTGAATTCAAATGCATCAACGGTTAACTCGAATTTGCTGAATAACGTGTTGGACATAACGCCCAAAACGAATGGTGCGACCTATCTGTACACTGGCGATGTGGGATATACGTTCCCACAAGGCTTTACCAATACCTTTAGACTTGCAGTGGATGCGACTTATTCTAGTCGCGTCAAAGACGACTATAAAATTGCTCGTGCTGCGGTTG
>CAISOI010000738.1 GCA_903886985.1 uncultured Chthonomonas sp. | reverse complement strand
ACAGCTAAGTCCTGTTGATTCCCAATGGTTCGAAATGCTTGGAGAACTGCAATCGCAAGTTGCTTGTTAAGGTCCAAGTTTGTACGCTCAGTGGTGGTGATGCCGCCCTTTAAGAAGAGAAGTTCAAATTCGCGGGGTGAAGCATATTGCCGAAGACATTTACGGTGATACTCATTCAGACTATTTGCATCCCCAGTTCGTAATTGGGGCAGGAGCCTGATGAGTGCTTTCGTTGCTGGCTCCGTAATTTTTTGGACCATCATTCCTCTGGCATCGATCAGCGCGCCGACAACAGTTGGGTCATCGCAATCCCACAGTTGATAGATTGGATTTGTTCGCATAGGCATCCAGATAAACGATGCAACAAGCAGCCATAGCAGAGACAATATTGCCGAAATCGAAAGTGGGATGACCGCATATTGGAGATATATGGTTACAAATATTATGAGTGTAACGCTGGATATTCCCCAGAGCAACATCGTAAGGAAGACAAAGTTCCTGCGTTTCAATCGCCATGATTCCGCCTGCGAAATAGCCATCTGAAGCTCTTCGCTCCGCGCTACCGTAGATGAGGAGAGTTCCGAAAATTTAACTGTCGTCTCGATTGATGAATTCTTCTCAGGCATACATGCTTTTTCTGGATCGTAATGTGTTGGGTTCGCACATCTTGGGTTGAACGGCATCGTGATGCCAATTGGGATTGCAGTGACTACTCACTTGCGGTTCAGTGGGTTTCACTGATTCAATGGGGCACTTCTCAAAGTTGCCGAATCGGCCGTTCCTTGTGACCTTGCAGATGTCAGAGTTTGATATTATTTGCCACCAGAGGTACATATTGTGAGGCTGGATGCAAAACTATTTGCATATCGCGTTGTCGTTTCGACCGATCCTGTCGCTGTATCCCCAAGAGCCAAAATTGCCCATTTACTCTCTAATGGACCTTTTCGTGACCTTTGGTGGAGATTTGCGCCAATCGCCGCCTTCGACGTTCATGAGATTGCCAGAGAGAGTGCGGGACTCGCCGGTTTGGATTTTGATGAGTTTGATGGGACCACATCGCCGCCCACCGCGTTTGTAGGGACCAATCCAATCCCGATCTGCGGCAAGGATAGATTTTCCGTCTGGAGAGACGCCGATACACAAGCCGTCGGCTAAAAATTCAGATGTGCAGTTCTTCCAGTTTACCAAAGTGCAACGGTGATGGAGACCCGCACTCATGCTGACGAAAGATACGTAAACCACAAAATTCGAGTTGGGGACTCGTTTTGTTTGCCCAACAGTCATTAGGAACGGCACATCTCCGCTCTCAGGGTCATCTGTGATTTCATGCTTTAAAAGTGATTGAGAGACCGTCTGCCCGTTATTTGTGACTTTTCTGATTTGACCATAGAATGAATCCTTAAAAGTTCCCGAAAACCCCATAATCGTTTCATTTGTCAACCAAATCGGCCCAGCCATTACAAAGTCCTTTCGGACAGACCTCAATGACTTAAGATCAACGATACTGAAAGAGTGTTTTTCACTGTCAACGCTATTTAAATCTAAGTACCATGTAGAGATCTGCTTGCTATTTGGAGACCATGCAAAGTCACTCACCTCTTCGAAGCTGTGTCTCTTACCTGAGCCGACAGATATTATTACAAGTCTTTGATTGTATCCAATGCTTGACCACGTAAGATCCAAGTAACCGATCATGGTCCCGTCTGGCGACCATTCAAACTTTGGTCGACGGGCGGAGTTTTCAAGTCTATACAAGTCCATCGAGTGTTTGCCAAACTGATCAGAAATCCGAAGGGTACATCTTCCATTGATGATGCCGTGAAAGTATGCGATGTGTTTACCATCGGGTGACCATTGTGGGCAAAAGTCATCATATTTTCCAGATGTGATCTGGGTGGTATCCTTACCGTCTGGGTTCATGCGGTACAAGTGGTAGGAACCGAGATCGACCAATGTTTGTTCTGGAGGAGAGTATTCGTTCTTGTGATGGTAGTATTTGCCAGACCAGCGGTAATGTTGAGATGAAAAGACTATATCAAGGTCCGCCTGCGCGGTCATTGAAGAAAAAGTTGCAGCAACAATTACGAGAAGAGTAGTTAATCGATTCATAGTGAATTTTCCGGCGGGCGACGATAAGCGGATCAGATGTCACTATTGTAATCTACAGGGAACAAACTTGCACAACCTCAGATAGAGTCGCAACTACCCCCGTGTTGGGTTTGAATATCGGATGATTACTTTGCTGCAACCTCAATGCGGTGATAGTCAATTGACCCAGTTGGTCATAATGAGATTATTAACTCAATCGAGGTCACCTCTAAATGTTTCGACTTCTGGTACTGTTGCTCGCACTGTCTCAGGCTCCCGTGGCACCGCAGCAAGACGCTTTGGGCAAGCCTGCCGTTATCAATACACCCCATTTCGAGGCCGACGTTAGTGCTGCACCGGAAATGCAGCCGTGGGGGCATACTGCTGAGGCACTGTGTGAGGTGTGGTATGCAAAGGTCAGTGTGATGTTGAAGAGTGACGAGACCTATAGACCATTGCCAGAGACAATCAAGATTGTGTTTGATTTGGAGAGCCAGGCACCAGCTTATGTTGCGGGGACGACCATGCACGTATCGATTCCCTATGTGAAGGGGCATTTGAATGACTTTGGAATGATTATCCACGAATTGACGCATCTGGTTCAGCGGTATCGGGGAGGCGCCCCCGGGTGGTTGGTGGAAGGCATGGCAGACTATGTCCGAAATAAACTGTTCGAGCCAAACCTAAAGCTGCCAAAGGTCAACTTTGAACGTGCTAAGTATACGGATGCCTACAAAACTACTGCATCCTTTTTGCTTTTCATCGAAGCAAAATACAACCCCGATCTGATTCCCAAACTTCACGCAGCCATTCGAGCAAGGATGTACAAACCTGAACTCTTCAAGGATCTAACGGGCAAGGACCTAGATGAGTTATGGACGGCGTTTAAGGATTCACAGCCGGGAAGTTAGTTAGACCAAACTCATGTAATTGAGTTCAGGGTTATTGATTAACATAATCTGTGGTAATCACGCAAATCCATCTCGACGAAAATACATATAGCATAACCGTGTCGTGCTGCTGTCAAATGCGGTTTAGAGGATTGATTTGTTGGCCGCTTGATTGACCGGTTTGTAAGCGGTAACGTCGAAACACGGACCATTTTGACTAAGTTAAATTTGATCCTTTAACTATTCGGCTTGGTAAGTTCCCATGCCGTGGGCAGGTAGTATGGGGCATATGCGTTCTTTTCTAGTTTTCTCCCGTGTTTTCTTACCCACCTCCAAATACTGTCGACCCATTTCTCGAATTCCGAAATGTCATATTCCACTCCGGTTCGCTTCCCCCAATAAAGACGCCCAGTCATCCCTCGGCTAATGTCACTCCGGCTCCATTCTAGGTGTGGTCCGAGGCATCCGGGAGCAACGTAAAACCATCCGATCTGGGTGGGATCATGGGCAAGTGGACCAACTTGCCCGAATTGCGGGGTCCATGGGAAATCCATGTTCCAAATACTGTAATCGTAGTTCCCGGTGCCTGCTGGTTTCGGATTTTTAGAGAGGAGTTCATCAGGCGTTGGCGCAAACGAGCCGATAAAGGTTATGGGAGCAGTCGAACGAAGGAAGTCGATGAAGAGTACTTCATCTTCCGGCGTCATTACGATGGCAATTTGTCGCCCCAATTTAGAACTCCTGGATGTGATTCAACATCACTATCATATCTACGTTCAGGGATATCGCCGACGTGAGAACCAATACAGACAGACAACGGTGACCCCAGTTACAAGAACGATGCTACCTTTTAGTGGAAATTGAGGTTTGCTCCCCCATATAAATATTCTGTAAATGGATATGTCAATGTCCGACCGTTTCGATGCAATTTCGATCAATTTTCGATAGGTTTCAGGTGCTGGACTTTTCGTCATTCCCTCTACGGTCACTTTCGAAAATCCATCAATCGTTATTGGCTGGTTACCGGAATGGTATTCCTCGACGGGGATCGCATGTTTCTTCTGATCATTCAGTAGGAGGTAATAACTGTGTTGAATATTCAGGGCGTCTTTGACGATGAGGAAAGGCTTACTGTCAATCCATCCAGATAAACGTACGAAGTTATTGAAAGACTGCGAATCTCCAACACCTTCTATTGATACCTTCTGAGGCGGATCGCTGATGAAAAGGGATGGCAGGACCATTACGAATCCGACTACAGAGATAGCACATGCGGTGAAACCAAAAAGTGACTTGATACGATTGCCGAGGTTTCGAAATCGACCCGTCCAAAAGCGGACGCCGACTACAAATCCTTCCGTTTGACGAGTAGGTTCCAACGGACTTCTCCAGTATCGAATTGGGTCAAGTTCGGGGTCGGTCTTTGATCTCCCATCATGGCGCATTAAGCCACGGAACATTAAATACCCTTTCACTCATCGAAAGGTGAGGGAAGGACATAGTTGGTTTAGGCTACTTTTTCGGGGTCTTATCCGGAGGTGGTGGTGCGTCCAAACGTATCAGACCGGTACCTCCCGGACGGCTGTACTCCCGGCCGGTGGTGAATTCATCGCCTACTTTTACTAGCCTATCACTGTTCCAATAATATCCAGGCTTTGCAAGTGACTCATGTTCAGAAATGGATATGATCTCAACTTCAAACCGTTCCCATGCAGTGGGAGCCATCTTCAAACCTGACTCGATACCATCTGCTCGACCTACGTTCAGGACAGAGAGTCCAGATTGCTCCATTCGCACTACTTTTGCTTTGATTGGACCACCGTTGTAGTATTTCATGAACTGAAGGGGGAGGATAGGTTCGCCGGAAGTAGGAGCAATTTTGTGCTCGACTTCGCTCACATAATCATGTCCGTGCAATCGATCTCTTGACCAAGAGGATTTGTCTTGAACTTTCGCCTTCAAAGATGCACAGAAACTAGGCATCTCGTATTCGTCAACCAAATATATCCGCTTACCCCATTTCACCGGGTAATAGCGAACGTTCATGCCGTTGAGGCCGTCGCATTTGTTGGGCTGTTCCGGTGAAAAAACAACCTCGTCTCCCTGAACTACCCACGATCCGTCGTTCTTATCATATACTCCCCCGCATCCATGCCAACTAAAATGAAATCGGTGACCCTGTTTCACTTCGAGGGAGCAATTGACCCCCAAACCGTCCCCAAAGTAATAATGACCCGTCAATAGCGCTTCTTCGAAAAGCAACTTTGATTCTGGCTTCATGTTCGGCTTAGACTCAGAGAGCAGGGGGTTGTGAGGGGTATTGAGGTCTCCAAAAGATTGACGAACGTACATAGCAGCACCAAGCAAGCCAACAAGGCATACAAATACCAGTGCTATAGAGTGCTTGCGCGTCCGAACAACACCATTGGCTCGTCCAATTGGAGTATTGATATTCACAGGTTTGTCCCCTCCCACTAAAATTATATAGCAAACATTAGGTTTTCGCGAATACAACTAGTAGGTTGGAGTTTAAGGCCCGTATATACAAACAACGATTGACATCTCAATTCCAGAATTGAATTGGGTCAAGTGTGGTGCGTGCGTGCCAATCCTTTCAAAGGACTTTGCGTCAATCGATGAAGTTAAGGAACGACTCCCTAGATTATGTGGTAATCTAATCAGTACCAAATTAGTCCGCTTTCTAACGGCCGTCGCATT
>CAISOI010000737.1 GCA_903886985.1 uncultured Chthonomonas sp. | reverse complement strand
CAGCGGGGGTTGGACGAGATTGCACCCTGGTTTTCTGAGAAAGTTGAGTCTCTCAACTACTCGTTTCACCATGCAATGTTGGCGTCACGGCGACGGCGCACACAGAAACCGGATATTAAGAACGCTATTTTCGTGGACATTGAAACGCTTGGGCTCTCCGGCGAGCCTCTCTTTCTGATCGGCATACTTAGGATCGACACAGAACAGGGGCTTGTTTGCGAGCAGTTTTTTGCAAGAAGTCTGGAAGAAGAGGCTGCAACAATTCATGCGTTCCGAGCCTTAACAAACGAAGAGACCGTTTTAGTCACATTTAACGGAATGTCGTTTGATGTACCATTCATCAGAGGACGATCGGACAATTACTCGATGAGTCATCCTATGTTTCGATCACATGTTGACCTACTTGTGGAGGCGCGGAAGCGCGTTGCAAAGCAAGTAACAAATTGTAAACTGACAACTTTAGAGACGGAGATATGTGGACGCCGCAGAGAAAACGATATTCCGGGTAATAAGATTCCGGCTGCATATAACAAATATCTTGAAACCGGTAATGCTTCAAAAATTCGCGACATTCTGCACCACAATGTCCTTGATCTCGTAACTACTGCTGAACTTTTGATCAAGTTTTTTGGTGCATAAAAGAACTATTATTAGACGGATTCTTCGCAATAGTATGTGCTCTTGTGCAGGGACTTTAGCCATTTGAAGTGAACTTATCAATATGTGTACACGTATGACGATCTCATTCTTACGCTTGAATATTCCATGGAGTAATAACTGATGCCGCTTGACCTTTTATGTGTAAATACAATTCGAATGCTTTCCGTGGACGGGGTCCAGAAAGCAAACTCTGGCCATCCCGGATTGCCAATGGGTGCGGCGCCGATGGCTTACGCACTTTGGACTCGGCATTTGAAACACAACCCAAAGGATCCAACCTGGCCGGATCGTGACCGATTTGTGCTTTCGGCGGGGCACGGTTCCATGTTGCTATACAGTCTACTTCACCTTACGGGCTATGACCTGCCCCTTAGTGAACTTCAGAATTTTAGACAATGGGGAAGCAAAACTCCTGGTCACCCAGAACACGGGCATACCCCTGGGGTTGAAACTACCACTGGCCCCCTCGGACAAGGGTTTTCAACAGCAGTTGGTATGGCCATGGCGGAAGCACATCTTGCTGCAAAGTTTAATACTCCTGAACTTCCAGTAGTAGATCATTACACCTATGTGCTCGCTTCTGATGGCGACATGATGGAAGGTGTGGCTTCAGAATCAGCTTCCCTTGCCGGTCACCTAAAGCTCAGTAAATTGATTTGTTTGTATGACAGTAACCGTATCACCCTCGATGGCCATGCCTCTTTGAGTTTTTCTGAAGACGTAGGAGCGCGATTTGAATCCTACGGATGGCATGTACTGCACGTGGAGGATGGTAACGATGTTGATTTGATTGACGCAGCCATTGCGACCTGTAAAGAAGAGACTGAAAAGCCTTCATTAATTATTGTCAGAACAATAATTGGCTTTGGTTCGCCTAACAAAGAGAATTCTTCGAAATCTCATGGGAGTCCCCTAGGAAAGGAAGAAGTCTTGGCTACCCGACGCAATTTGGGATGGCCGGAAGATAGAGATTTCTACATCCCAGATGAGGCTCTTGAGGTCTT
>CAISOI010000736.1 GCA_903886985.1 uncultured Chthonomonas sp. | reverse complement strand
CTCTGCGTGAGAATGACTGCACGTTCCTCCGAGTGCCGCAGACTTACTATGATATGTTGCAGGAACGTATCGGTCCAATAGATGAGGACATGAAAGCAATTGCAGAACTCGGCATCCTTGTTGACCGCGATGACGAAGGCTACATGCTTCAAATCTTCACAAAACCTGTTGAAGATCGACCGACCGTATTTTTCGAGATCATACAACGGAAGGGTTCGAAAAGCTTTGGCAAAGGAAATTTCAAGGCTCTCTTCGAAGCGATTGAACGTGAACAAGAGCTCAGAGGTACCCTATGAGCTTTCCTATTCCTGATCGATTCAACTCATTTCGTGATTTCTATGCATTTGAAGCACATGTTAAGAATGCTCGAAAAAAGCGTGGGTTGGAGATGGTTCCGGAATGGTACGATGCCCCGGTATTCTACTTTTCGAACACCGCGGGCATTGTTGGTCATGGGGTTGACATACCGAAACCGCCCGATACTAATGAGTTGGATTTTGAATTGGAAGTTGCCGTGCTTATCGGAAAGGAAGGCGGGAATATTCCCGTGGATGAGGCCGATTCCTACATTAGTGGATTTACCATTCTGAATGATTGGAGTGCACGCGACATTCAGCGGCACGAAATGAAAGTGGGCTTGGGACCTGCGAAAGGCAAAGACTTCGCGACAAGTGTTGGACCACAGTTTGTGTCGCCCTCCGAGCTTATGGAGAAAGCAGTGCGAACGGATAGGGGTAACGTGTACGATCTGGATATGGTAGCACGAGTAAACGGCTTGGAGTATTCTCGTGGAAACCTATCGACAATGAACTGGACTTTTGCTGAACTGATTTCCCAGGCTTCCAAGAACACGGTCTTGAAACCGGGCGATTTGATCGGTTCCGGAACTGTGGGAACAGGCTGTATCACCGAATTCCCCGATGGGGTCTTTCCGTGGCTGCAAGTCGGTGATGTTGTCGAATTAGAAGTGGAGCTACTTGGTATTTTACACAATCGAATAGTTGCCTCGGTTTTGTACAAATAATAAGGCTATGGAAGCCAAGAATATTGTCTATTACTCTTCCGAACCCAATGAGCCTCAGGCAATCTTTCCGAATGTCAGTTTGAATCGGGATGAGATACCGAATTGGGATAAATACCCGTTTTCAATCCCAGCGATTCAGGGAATGGAAAAGTTGGAGTTGCATCCAAAGGTAACTTTTCTGGTTGGTGAGAATGGTTCTGGAAAGTCGACGCTTATTGAAGGGATTGCTGTAAAGGCGGGTTTCAATCCGGAGGGTGGAAGTCGGGATTTCAACTTTTCCACCCGGGCTTCTCACTCTGAACTGTACAAATTTCTTGAATTGTCGAGACCAACTCGTAAAATCAACGATTGGTACTTCTTGCGGGCCGAGAGCTTCTACAATGTTAGCACTGAAATTGAGAACTTGAGGGTAAGTGGATATGGTCCAAAGAGCTTACATGAGCAATCACACGGGGAAGCCTTTTTAGCACTTGCAATGAACCGTTTTAAAGGTCGAGGCTTCTACATCATGGATGAGCCTGAATCCGCTCTTTCTCCGGCGCGCCAAATTGCGTTGCTCTACATGATTCACAAGTTAGTTCACGAAATGGAATCGCAAATCATTATCTCGACACACTCTCCGATTCTGTTGGCGTACCCTGAAAGTAGAATCTATCAACTTAGTGATGCTGGCATTCACGAATCAAGTTATGAAGAGACAGAACATTTCCGCATTACGCATGACTTCTTGCAGAATCGGGAGACATACATGAGAAACATTATGCAAATCGATCAGGGAACATTGGACCTGTAGACTGCCATGGATAATAATGAGCGGGAACGGTTATTGATTAGAGCAAACCTCCTCTGTTCGCATGGAAAGTTTGAAGAAGCTGTGAGAATCTTGGAACAGATTCGGAGAGCGTAAGTAGGAGACAATGAAGCCTGGTATCTCCTCGAACGAATCAAAGCGACCAAGGAACTCGAAAAGGCGCACGAATACCGCTTTCGGGTATTGCGGCATTCATTAGGGATGCAATCGTCTTTCAGCAGGTTTTGCTATTGGGCAGGGGCTATCATTGGAGCCCTCTACGCGGTTCATAATTTCTTCGTAGTATTTGCAGTTGCAAGGGTGAACGGCTTTGACTATATAATCTCTACGACCTATTACAGCAAATCGGGACGATGGGATTATGTCCGACCTGTATTTGAAGATTTGTTATTTGCGGCAGGATTGCTGTTGGCGTCAGTTATTGTAGGATGCGTTGTCGCTTATGCTTCACGCGGTGTCAGCGACTGGGAAGAGCTATTGGATACTGGAAGTAGCCGACAGGGAAATTCGAGATATTGAAGCTTCTAATTAGTACATGGAAACATTTGCGGCATGACTTTGTCGAATCCAATCAAAGTATTTGTGAGATTATTTGATGACTCAGCAGCAGCGTGAGATAATATTGGCTAAGGCAAATGCACTCTGCGAGCAAGGACGAGCAGACCAAGCCGAGAACCTCTTTCTGCAGGTCCGCCACGGGTTCGAAGGGGAGACCGAGGCAACTGCGAAATTGGAGAAGATTCGATTAGCCAAATCGGAAGAGAGTGACTTTGAGACATATCTTAGAATCATCCGATATACTTTTGGAATGCACTCCGCTGGTGGTCGAAGGTACTACTGGATTGGCGCAGTCGTAGTCGGAGTTTTGAGCTGCTATCATCTGGTTGCGAGTATTTTTGCGGGTATGAAATTTGGCTTCATTCGCGATGTTGAATCAGGTATCCATGGTCCAGTTGCAGCATCACTTTATGTTCGGCCATTGATTGCTGATATTGTTGGATCGATTTTCTTAATTGCTGTTTCTGTATGCGCTATTGCGATATTGGTGCTGTCGGCGAGAAAAGCAGGACAGTGGCTCCAGATCGCACGGAATTGATAAAGTAACCGTTGGTGTAGGATCAGTTGTGAAACTATAGGAGATCGCGAGTGCCTTACTACGTTCAAAGAGGAACAGTCCCCCATAAGCGGCATACTCAATTCCGTAAACCTGACGGATCCCTTTATCACGAACAACTGTTCGGTACAAAGGGGTTTTCCGGCGTATCCTCTCTGATATACCATCTGTACCCTCCTACTCAGGTGAGCGAATTCAAGTTCATGTGGGATATTGCTCCGGGTTATATAGAGGATGATAGTCTCTCACATCGCCATCTAAAGACCGCAGGTTTCGAGGCGCATGGTGATCCCATTTCTGGTCGGGCGGTGTTGATGGGCAACGAAGATGTGACTCTCGGTTTTTGTAAACCCATTGAGCCGATGGACTATTTTTACAAGAATGCAGATGGAGATGACCTTCTATTTGTTCAATCAGGAAATGGTCACATTGAGACTATGTTCGGTACCTTGGAATTTGAATCTGGAGACTACATAGTAATCCCGAGGGGAACTATTTACAGAATTGTCGCGGAAATCGACGCGGTTCAATTTGTTGTGATTGAGGCGCCCTGTGCCATTGAACCACCTTCAAGGTATCGCAACGAATATGGTCAACTTCTTGAGCATTCACCCTATTGTGAGCGTGACATACGTGTTCCAAATTCCCTGGTGACACATGACCAGAGTGGCAGATATGAGATTCGAATCAAAGCTCGCGGCAAGCTAAACTCTTTCATCTATGAGCACCACCCATTGGACGTGGTAGGCTGGGATGGATTTGTCTATCCGTTTGCATTCAACATTCGGGATTTTGAGCCGATCACAGGTTCCGTGCATCAGCCGCCACCAGTACACCAGACATTTGAAGGGCATAACTTTGTAGTCTGTTCTTTTGTGCCTCGAATGCTTGATTATCATCCGGATGCTGTGGTAGTCCCGTACAATCACAGTAATCTTGAAAGCGATGAGGTTCTGTTCTACTGTAACGACAAGTTTGGAAGTCGAAAGGGCATCGAAGTTGGCAGTATAACACTTCACCCCTCTGGATTGCCACATGGTCCTCAGCCCGGAGCCGTGGAGGCGAGTATTGGAAAGACTCGAACCGAGGAGTTAGCGGTTATGGTCGATACTTTTCGTCCATTGCGATTGACCAATGCTGCACTGGAAATAGAAGATGATTCCTACCCATTCAGTTGGAAATAACAAGTGTCCTTGTCCTATAGTGCGTGTAGCTAAATTCTTTCGAGAGAGATTGATCCCATGATTTTACCGGCCGCTTTATGGATGTCCGTCCAAGCGAAGCAAGTTGTCGTGCCTGATTTAGATACACAAATTCAAAAGACACTGCCGCTGAAGGAAGAGGAAAAGTGGCTGGCCATTCCTTGGCGCACTCACTTGATCAAAGCGCGTGAAGAGGCTCAAAGGGTAGGTAAACCAATCTATCTCTGGATCATGGTGGGGAACCCACAGGGCTGTACTTGAAACAACGGACAACGCGGCCGTCGGCTCGCATTTCAAGACCAAAAGATTATTGATCGCCTCAACAAGGAATTCATACCTGTCACTGGAAATACCCAGGAGCTTCAGTGGCGCCCATCTCCGTCGCAGAAGTTCTTTACGGGGGTTATGAAGCGTACCGTGAGTACGGATCTGGCAAAGCAGATGAAGTCCAGCAACGATCCTCAAGGAATGTACATTTTGGGTCCAGATGGCAAAAGTTATGGATTTACGAACGATCATTATCCGGACGATATTCAGCGGTTCATCAATAGTTGCCTCGCAAAGTTCAAAAAAGACCCCCCTGCCAAGGTCAGCTTTACGAAAGAGGAACTGAACTCATCCTTTTCACACCAGCCGCCTCCGGGTGCTGCAGTTGTACGTGTTTTTGCACGTATTTGGCCGCTTCCGAAGCAGTGTTGGGGACTTAACAGGGGAGCTGGACGCGATTTCCTATGGCTATACCCTGAGGAGTTGAAATATCTTGCTCATACTCCTGCGGGTAAAGACGGAGCGATAAAACTGCCGGTAGCACTCTTCGGACGTATGGTACGCTTTCACCTTCTGGACGACGTTCGAGGAACTCCAGATATGTGGCGTCTCTCAGAAATCCGATCCATGAACTTCAAGGCAAAAGTAGTTGGAGACGCCAAATCGGCAGCTCGGCAAATTACGTTTTCGGGTGAGTACAGCCTGAAGACAGGCTCTGGAGGTCGAGGATACAAAGGCAAGATCAATGGCAAGACCGAGGTTTCCGCCTCTGACAATTCATTGGTTAAGTTCCGGGCGTACAGTGACGGTTTGGCATGGGGCAGAGGAACGTATACGCCATTTCCGCCCGATGGAAAATATGGCTTGCATATTGGTTTTGTAGAAGCAAAGGATGAAATCGCTCGCGTCGTTCCACCCGAAGCAGTATCTACTGCTAACAACGATCGAGAATACCACAACCCATCCTTCGAGGGTGGCGGGGACCGTGGTAAGTAACCTTTGGCATTGCGGCACGCTCGAACATGTCGGCAAGATTGTAGTTGAACACCTGAATTTCGAAGAGGAATAGTAAATATTGGTGGATGAAACGGGAGAT
>CAISOI010000735.1 GCA_903886985.1 uncultured Chthonomonas sp. | reverse complement strand
TGGCAACTTGGCCATTTGGAGCTGAAGCATGTGAAGTAGGATGGAAACTGCTGATTGAAGGAAGAAGCGCTCTGGACGCTGTTGAGGCGGGAGCAAATGCCGTTGAACTGAATACAAGCGTAAACTCTGTTGGAGTTGCCGGGTTGCCTAATGCTGAAGGCGTGGTTGAACTCGACGCTGCTATTATGGATGGACGAACTCACTCCGCGGGAGCAGTCGCGGCCATAACCGGCATATCTAGGCCGATCTCTGTGGCCCGAAGGGTAATGGAGTCTACACCACACGTTATGCTTGCCGGCAATAATGCCAGGCGTTATGCGCTTCAACAAGGTTTCGAGTCAACGGAACTATTAACTGATGGCAGTCGAGAGAAGTGGCAACAGTGGGTTATGAATAAATCGGCCCCCGAAGTAGCCCATTTCGACAATTTGATTCGGGATAGTGAGAATATCATATCTCACGATACTGTTGGCGTTTGTGCATTGGATATTAATGGTGATCTAGCTGCGTCCTGTACAACTTCCGGTATGGCTTGGAAAATACCCGGTAGAGTAGGGGACAGTCCGATAGTGGGATCGGGAATCTATGTTGATAACGATTTTGGTGCGGTCACAGCAACCGGCAATGGCGATGAAATGATGAAAGTCTGCTTAAGTTATCGTGTAATGATGTTTCTTGAACAAGGTAAGTCACCACAGGAAGCATGTGAAGACGGCATTAGATACCTATTGCGCAAACGGCCCGGGCATCAGAGCATGGGTGCGGCATGCTTGGCCATCGGCAAGGATGGAAGTATCGGTTCGGCTGCTACTCGAGATGGATTTTGTGCACCGGATAGACTTTGGCAATACGCGTGCGTATCCAATGGGGAAGTTAGGGTAGTAGAGGGTGTTTATGTTAGTCTTTGACATTTAGATTTCACATAATTGAAACTCACTATTACTATTTCCGTATCATGATTCATGAACAATCCCTCTTTCGAGCTTGCAACTCCCCGTGCCATTGATCCATCAAAACGGCTTCTCCTATTTAGCGGAATCCTCTCGCTGGTACTTTGGTACGTTCCTGTCGCGCAGTTCCTTCTTTATCCACTACGGCTGTTTGTAACATTCATCCATGAAGCGAACCATGCCATTGTTACACTCCTGACTGGGGGCAGCGTTTCACAGATTGAAGTGCTTCAGAATGCCAATGGTTGGACATTAAGTTCTGGCGGGATTCCCGCATTAATCTGTTCCGCCGGTTATGTTGGTACAGCAATTTGGGGAGCGGTAATCCTACAGATTACCAAACGAACAGATTCAGGGAAAAGAGGATTGGCCGTCTTAGGAGCATTCACACTTCTGATTACTTTGGTTTGGGTAAGGCCCTGGGGAGCAAGCCTATTTGGATTTGTGGCCGGCTTGGGAATTTCAGCACTGTTGTTTGGGCTCGCAAAAGGATTAGACAAAAAGGTTGCTACATTTGCGCTGAGCTTCTTGTCGGTTCAGCTGAGCTTGAATGCGCTATTGGACATTAGAACGCTGCTCTATCTGACAACCCAAACGAAAGTAAAAAATGATGCTGTCTTCATGGTAGATTATGCCGGAATGACACCTTGGTTTTGGTCGCTAATTTGGGCTGGGTTTGCTTCTCTATTTCTTTATCGGTCGATTGTGGCATATTGGAAAGATTGATTCGCCGCTGACAAAAAAGCGAGGCACTTTCATGCCTCGCTTTCTAAAGTGCTTAAATGCTCTTAGTCAGACTGAATGGACCATTCAGCTGCTTTTGAAGAGCCCCATCGTTTGTACTTCGCGTGCTCGTCCCCATAGAGAGCTGTAAAGCCATCTCGGTGACGATATGCAACTTTGGATGCCGTCTGATCAGGATAGTGATCAGTTCGAATTTCCTGTTGAATTCCACGAATAGAGTTACCCTGAATGCTTGGATCAGCTGTGCCGGACGCACCCGTCATCGTCTCAACCACATGGATCGTACCTGCAGGATCTTCTACTGCGGCAGCAACCACTGATAGGGTAGTCCCGGTGGTAACAAATCCGCTCTTATCACCATTCGTGAAGCCTGACGTTTGCCAGCCATTGAATGGAATAAGGTTTCGGCCATAAGATAGGTTGTTTACACTAAATGGAGCCAAAACAGTACCGTCTCCAGCTGTCAGGACACCAAATGAGATTGCCGTGCGGGTTTTACCACAATATTGACGCGCGGTGCCACCAAAGATCTTTGCGGGATCCGGTGTAAATCCAGCTAATGATGCCGATGGGCATACGAACACTTGTTCGTTCTTTATGTATGAGTACATCAAGGTTGGCCAAGAAACAATAAAGTTACCTACACCCAACTGCGACGGAGGATATTGTTCGTCATAGTCTTGTTCATACATCATAAGACCGACACCAATCTGCTTCATGTTACTTAAGCAGGAAGTCTGACGGGCGGACTCTCTGGCTTGTGCAAAAACAGGGAACAGAATTGCAGCAAGAATGGCAATAATAGCAATTACAACTAACAGCTCAATAAGGGTAAATGCCCTTTGGAAATGGGTTCGCAGTGTAGTCTCCTGTTGGTGATCAAAACGCTAGGCGTTGTTTGAGTATCAGCAATAGTGTACACCAAATGTCAAACAATATTGAGTATGTGTCTCGTTTCGGCTAGAGATCATGCTGAAATATTTTGTTCCTAACAGCTAATTTATAGTAGAAGTAAACTCGAATTCATTGTTTAGCGATAATTGGCAAAAATTTGACCTTTCCGCTTACGGCTCCAAGATTGTTACCGTGTTCAAAAAGTTTGCCTTTTACGCGTCGATCTAGGTGCCTCCCACTTGGCGGTGTTGTGATTTTGTCGCTCCGGGCATTGCGTTTGAGATCAACAGAATCAAATATGAGGGTTAAGTTTGCGTACGTGTCATCGCGAGCCATTCCTGCTGCCAGCTCATTCATTCCGTATCCAAAGGACGCTGGACCAGTAATTGAAGGGCAGTGAAAGCGATCTTCACGGTCAATATAAACACCGGCCTGATCCATCCAGCGACGAGAAGGCGGAAGGACGTCTTGGAAGTCCGCCGCATATATACCAAACGCCTGAAGAATGTGGATTTGGTTTGCCTGACACCTTTGAGTGAG
>CAISOI010000734.1 GCA_903886985.1 uncultured Chthonomonas sp. | reverse complement strand
TGAACTGCCCGTCGCACATGACTCTATTCAACCACAGCGGTTTGAAATCATATCGTGATCTGCCGTTGCGGTTTGCAGAATTTGCGACGCTTTATCGATATGAGAAAGCCGGACAGCTGATGGGTTTAACCCGCGTGCGGTCGCTAACTCAGGATGACTGTCATATCTTCTGTACCGAGGACCAAATCGAGAGTGAATTCAGTCTTGCATTGAAATTGATCCGAGAAGTCTTAACCCGATATGGGTTCAATGACTATCGTGTTCGATTGTCGATGCGCGGCACCGAAGAGGGCGGCAAATACGTTGCCGATGACGACAAATGGGAACGTGCGACGGATGCTCTTCGCCGCGCTCTCGAAGCGAACAATGTCGAATATTATGAAGCTCCCGGCGAGGCGGCATTCTATGGTCCGAAGGCAGATTTCCAGACCAAAGATGTCATCGGCAGAGAGTGGACTGCTTCGACGATTCAAGTGGACTTTATCCAACCTGAGCGTCTGGGCTGTAAATATATCGACGAGACCGGCAAAGAGAAGACTCCTGTCGTGCTGCACCGCGCCGTGACTGGTTCGACCGAACGATTCCTAGGTCTGTTGATCGAGCAGTATGCCGGAGCATTTCCTCTCTGGTTGGCGCCAGTGCAGGTTGCCATCTTGCCAATCTCTGATGAGCAGATTGAGGCGGCAGAGGTTATCAAGCGTCAGTTGGAAGATGCTGGTTTCCGCTCCGAGATCGATAGACGTTCTGAGCGTGTCGGTAAGAAAGTTGCCGAGGCGGAAGTTCAGAAGGTTCCCTATATGCTTGTGGTTGGCAAGCGGGATGTTGAGGCGGGAGTGGTATCGGTTCGCAAAAGAACGGATGGCGACCTCGGCTCAATGTCAGTAGAGGATTTCGTCGCCAAGCTGAAGTCCGAATTGTAAATGCTCTGAATTGATGGACCGCCCTAATTGCCGGCGGTCCATTAATTGTTGTGCCTATAGAAAGTGATTTTGCGTAACATATGCTGATTTTGGATGACTATTACGCATAGGAGTTTGAATATGAAGAGATTTGTTGCATTGAAAATTGTGGTCGGCTGCGGGCTGGGAATGGGTTGCGTGGCTGCTGCCGCAACATCGTTCCAGACAAAACAGAAGCCTGTAAAGGTCGATCTTCAATCGGCAGATTTCTTCGAGTCTAAAATACGCCCGTTGCTGGTGGAAAAGTGTTTTGGATGTCATGGGGCAACCAAGCAACAGTCAGGACTGCGACTGGATACATTAGAATTCCTGCTGAAGGGCAATGCCGGCGGTCCGACAGTGGTGCCCGGCCATCCCGAGAAATCCGCATTGATTCAAGTTGTCGGATATGATGGCGCCGTCAAAATGCCGCCTTCGGGCAAACTCAAACAGGAAGAGATTCTTGCATTGACCGAGTGGATAAAAGCAGGGGCTGTGTGGCCATCCGGCAAACAGGCAGAAGCCCCGAAAGCTGCGCCGCCTAAGCCTGCTGAATTCACCATTACCCCGGAGCAAAAGAACTTTTGGTCATTCCGCCCGATAGCGAAACCTACGCCTCCCGCAACGAAGAAGCCCGCTTGGTGCATTTCCCCAATCGACAACTTCATTCTCGCAAAGTTGGAGCAGAAAAAGCTGGTTCCATCTGCAGCTGCCGATAAGCGCACGCTCATCCGACGAGTAACTCTTGATCTAACGGGATTGCCACCCACGGTGCAGGAAGTGGACGACTTCCAGGCGGATACATCGCCAAATGCTTATGAAAAGCTCGTAGACCGATTGCTAGCTTCGCCACATTATGGCGAACGGTGGGCGCGACTGTGGATGGATGTGGCTCGTTATGCAGATACGAAGGGATACGTATTTGTTGAAGATCGCAATTATTACAATGCCTATACCTATCGGGACTATCTGATCCGATCCTTCAATGAGGATGTGTCTTATGATCGGTTCATTACGGAGCAATTGGCTGCGGATAAGCTCGCTT
>CAISOI010000733.1 GCA_903886985.1 uncultured Chthonomonas sp. | reverse complement strand
CTTCACTCTCTACACCGATGTTATTGACTCCGGTGACGAAAATACTCTCGACCGGGAGACTTCCGGGCTTAAGGTCCCACTCCCGCTTTTGGGATGGCATGATTTCGATTCGCCACTTCCCCCCGATCTTCACCTGAACAACCCAAAGCCAGACATCGTGCCTTCCGCCCGGCGTCCATGTGATGTGAACGTCCTCGGAAGAGAGATCTCGCTTTCGCTTTACAATGGGACCTTCAGGTTTCCAATTTCCGAGCCACGAAGATGCGGGAACTAGAGCGGGTTCTGTATACGCGTGGCGTAAAGCATCAGCAACACCACGGCTATTTCGCATGATGGCGGCCATGCTGAAATGCACCTCTCCGCTAGCGCCCTCCTGTTTTCGGGTGGCATCAATTTGATCAGTTATTTCTTTGGATGACCAGTTTCCCTCGTAAGTGCGACTGGTGTAAAGACCCGGCCATAAATTTCTATGCTTCAGGTTTTGTTCTGCCCACCACTGCAACAGGACCGGATAACTTTGTCCCGGGGAGGTGACCGACCAATAAAGTTGAGGTGTCCAGTAATCGACCCACCCTTCACGAATCCACTTCCGGGCGTCGGCATATAATTCGGAATATTGATCAAACCCTTTGATCTGTGAAGGGTTTCCCGGTCGCCAAATGCCAAAGGGACTAATGCCGAGGCGAACAGAGGGTTTAACCTTCTTGATCTCCTTGTAGAGACGTTCAACAAAGTGATCAACGTTGCTTCGACGCCAATCATCCCGATCGAGAGTACCACCTGACTTTTTGAATAGGGCATAACTATGATCATCCGGAAACGGAATTACATCCCCAGATTTGTTTTTCTCTTTGTACGGGTAGAAATAATCATCCATATGTACCCCATCAATGTCATATCTCTTTACGACATCCATAATCACCGACATCGAGTGGTTTTGGGTTCCTACCTCACCTGGATCAAGCCAGAGGTGGGAGCCATAGGGTTTGGAGATGTCAGGTTTCGTTTTGCTGACATGATCCGGCGAAATGGGGCCCTTGCCACTCGGGTGGTGAGCCCGATAGGGGTTGAACCATGCGTGCAATTCGATGCCCCGTTTGTGTGCTTCGGTGATCCAGAACTCCAGCGGGTCATACGACGGGGAGGGTGGTGTTCCCATTGTTCCAGTAAGATACTCTGACCACGGCTCGAGCTTGGAGGGATAAAATGCGTCACATGCTGGACGTACTTGAAGAACAATTGCATTCAAGTGAAGGCTGAACGCGGTGTTCAGGATGTTGATAATTTCTGTTTGCTGTTTGTCGGATGGGAGACCGGGCTTTGAGGGCCAATCGATATTGTTTACTGTAGCAACCCAGGCAGCACGGAACTCCCGTGGAATCGGTGGCGGTCCCTCCTGCTTAGTTGCTGAGGCAAACATTTCAAATCCAACTGTGATCACGGACATACTGAACAGGAACATGAGTAATTTGCGAAAGAGTTTTGTCGGTTCAAGCATCACTATTATCCAATCTCAATCGTTAATGTTCTGCCAGCGATAAGTTCCACGCTTGTTGGAAATTTAATAGTGCGTCGATTATTGTCAACTGACATTGTTGCACCAATCTGTCGACCATCTACTTCAGCTCTCACTCTTTTGCCTATAGCAACTGGAGATGTCAGAGAAAATGTGTTGAGCGTTAACTGTCCATATTTTATGGATAGCTCTGCTCGCTGTTTGGTGCCCCCGATAATTTGTGCAAATCGCCCCCATGCCTCCGCACTCGTGAAGGCAGCAGTGAAGTTTGTTGCATTTAGTTTGGGTGCAAAGGCAATGTGGCCCGATGGACCATTGTATTCGAAACCACAAGCTGCCAGAAAAACTCCGTAGCTCGCCATGGACCGAGCGTAGTGGTCGCCATATTCGACTTCATTCCACGGATTCCGTCGTAGCGGATGGTAGCGGTCATGAATTGCCCGTTCCACCGCCAGACCTTCTGTAATAAGTCCTTCCCATATCATGTGGCCCGCAACCTGATGCTCGAAGCCAGTCATACACTCGTTGAAATAGAAATCAAATCCTTCTTGTTGACGTGCCGATTCGCCATGGGGCCATGAGCACATAAGGAGACCGCCCTCACCGGGCATGGCGAACCATCGGCCCTGTTTGTGGCTCAATCGAAAGGGACCAACGTCTGGTGCAAAGTTGTATTTGTATATTGATTTCAGTGCGGTTTTGATGTTGCCTGAACGAATACCTGTTTGCAATCCAACCTGTCGCGCCCAGCTATCCCCGAGCACTTGATCTATCTCGCATCCATCAAACGAACCTACAGATATTTTTACCTTTGGTTCGGCGATTTGATAGTAATATTCGCCATTAAAGAGGCGGTCATCGATATTGCGCGCACCGGTATCTGCGTTCGATTTGCATAGATTGGCAAATTCAAAGTCTTTCATTTCGCGCGCCATTTTCTCGCCAGCACGTAGAGCAGCTATGTGAAGTCCGCTGAGCCACGCAATCTGACCATACCAAGGCTGATCCAAGGTGTTCATCTGCGGACCGTCCAAAATCCCGTCCTGATCGACGTCAAGTTTGAGGAGCGGTTCGTATGCCTTTTTTATCTTCAGCCAGTTACGGCGAAGGAACGAGGCGTCAACCGACATCAGATGTTCTCGGTAGGCGCGGAGAAGTGTGCCCGTCTGTCCATCGACTGCCATGCTTTGGTCAAATTCCGCCCTGAAACCGATCACCCCCGAATCGGGGTGAAAGGCGATGCCAAAATCGACCTTTTCACGTATCAAGCGCTCTATGTCAGGAAATAGTCGTCCCATAGCCTGAGCATAGTGCCAAACGTGGGTGCACGTACCTACTCCGCAACCTACTCCTTCCCAAGCCCAAACTCTGCCGTTAGCGAACCGTAATATTGTAGAGGTTGCGAGTACAGAAGTATTGAGGAACGATCGATCAAGGAACCAATGGGGCAGAGAGGATTGATACCACGTTTTCCACCAATCTTTTGTCTGAGTATCCAGTCTCTTAAAATTGGCGGCGATGTATCCAGCAATCGCGTCGGCGGAGTCGTAGCGGATTGCATAATGCCTGCCCACTAAACCGAGCCCCTCTATGGTGAGATTTGGGAAGAACCAGGTAATGACAAATGTGACCTCCGCAATTTGACCGGGCTTCAAAAGCAGGCGTTTGCCTACTGTGCCAGTGAGGTTGTCAGAGAGTGACTTTGCGATTGCTGTCTCGGCAGGTTTTGTAGTTTGAATTGAAATGTCCGGTCGACCTAATACGTCCAGATCTCCTAAAACGGACAACGTCATCTCGCCAAAATCGGGAAGGCGGACCAAATCGACATTTTGTAACGGGGTATCGGTAAAGACTATTTTACCAATACCTATGTTTCCCCATGCTCCTGATTCATTATCTACGATTTGAATTTGAGCTGATTTGCCTTCAAGCGAACTGGTTTCAAACGTCGCTTGTGACATTTGATTGTTGTTCTTACCCACAGCGGTCCGTACGACTTTCCCGTTGACTATCAGGTTCACACAGGTTTTGCCTTCGTGGGATCCTCCGCCTATCCAAAATCGAATGAATTTGCGATTGATTTCAAACGGTCGACTTGTAAGCGTGCCAGTCGCGACGTCTTTGTTGGTAACACTATCTCCCGGAGCGGTGGCATGAGAGTTCACGACGCGATCTGAGTCTCCACCTACATTACCTTGATAGGCGGGTATTTTACTTTTATCAATGGGTCCGACGCCAAATGCATTTCCCGTGGTTGTCCATCCCTCGTACTTCTCACTATGCCAGTCTTCAAATACAATTTCGGGCCGGGGAAGTTGTGCAGTGGAGACCGCCGGATCAATCTTGACGGCGGAGCAGGATAAGGTCGTGCGATCTGGGTGGCGAACTACACTATTCTTTAAAGTTCCCTGGGCACCACGGTTATGGAGGCAGATCGCGTTTTCCATAACACCAGAGATCGTTATCTGAAGCGGGGAATTACCAGTGTTCGTAATACCATAACTCATAATGGTAGCTGGAAGGCTGGAGTCATCTGAGTTTAGGGGAATAAATGGCGAGTAAGCGGTTAAAAGCACCGAAAGCGGGCAGTTTGGGTCGCTGTATTTGACATTGGAAACGGGATATTCGCCGCAAAACGATATATTGGAAAAGCCCGTGCGATCCAACGGTCTCCGGGTAGTTTTGCCAGCTGATTCATATTGAACTTGAAAGCTCTGGAGAAATGGAAAGTTTGGTGTAGGAGGCTTTGCATAATGCTGGTCCTCCGTTCCATAGTGCTTGTTGAAGATATCCCAATGCCACAGTTTGCCATCTCCGCCAAGATAGACTTGGCCGGCGAATAAACCGCCAACCGGTACTCCAATCAAATCTAACTCTTTGCCCTTGTACCATTGTCGCTCCCCTTTGTCTGTGAGCGATGCCAACCATTTGGGTGAAAGTTTCTTGTCAAATTGCGCAGTTAAAAGAGCGCTTTGAGTTCCAGACACCAATGTATCGTCGGCTCGAAGCACAGTGGCTGCCGCCGCGAAGGTCCCTGATCCGATAATTTGTAGAAACTGGCGCCGTGTCGGTTCTGTCAATCTCATACCGCTTTTGTTCGATGGCATGTGTGTACTCCGTTAGGACAATCAAAGGATAAATTCGAGGTCTATACGATAGTGTACCAAAGCAAACATTGTCACCGATGTCCATTGCAACGTTTTTGTACAACGCGACACAAAAAATCAGGTGCGTAACAGGAAGGTATTGTTAACATTGTGTGTAATTATCTTTAAACCGCTGTTACTCTTGCCAACGATAGCCCTGTTTCGGGTAAGGTTTACGAGGAGTTCTTGATCACCAATGAAGAAAGTAACAGAAAAACTCAAAGAGCTCCAGCAACCTGCGCCAATAGGACTGAATCCTGAGAAGCAGTCACTCGACTTTTCTCTTGGACTTGCTCTCTTCAAGGACAGCAAAGTTCCGTTCCTTGTGAAGCTCAAGTCTATGTTTTTTGGCGCGATTGTCACTGCTGGGCTCGGCGAGATTGAGCACGTCATCTCTTACGTCCTTAAGCTCTCCCACGACCACATTCATTCCACAATGCATTGGATCTTCTATGTTGCAGGATTTGTGCTGTTTTCAGTATTGAGCATAATCTGGCAATCGTCCCATTCTGATGCTACGCGCCTACGCTATGAGCGACTTGGAGTCATCCCTATAAAGGGATCGAACTCATCGGACTCCGACAGTTAGACTTTCCGTCTGATTTGACCAATTAGGGTCACCGGTGGACTAGAATACTCTCCAAACGGTCTGTTTTCGTATACTTAGGGGCGTTCCACAGGGTATATTTGGTATTCGCTGTAGTGATGCGCACCTGTACTCACGAACTATTGTTCTTCGGATTCTATTTTTAGAGGTGGTTTCAACATGAAGGCCATTGCG
>CAISOI010000732.1 GCA_903886985.1 uncultured Chthonomonas sp. | reverse complement strand
GAGGTAGTATGTCGAATCGGTCAGCTGAAAACGACAGGGTGGTGAAACTCTTGAACATGGTTGAAGAAGCTCGCATCCTAGCGGCTTCTATCAGAATAAGTGTTGGAACTAATCACACGTCCCTGCCTGCCGAAATTGGCGAACGAGACAATTCTCCCAAGGAGCTAACGGCACCGCCTGATTTGACTCAATACTCGACGTATGCCGAACAGAGCGGGTCCGTGTTTAACTGGATGAAAACTACCAGACAACTATTCGAAGGAGATCCTTTGAATTTGGGCGATATAAGCGATTCCGATGCGAAGCTATTTCGTGAAGTTGAGTTGCGGTTACGGGACATTGCGGCCATCTTGCTATCAAGGGATTTGAGAAGTTGAGGTCTGTGACCATCCTGTATAACGGTGCCAAAATCTGCGAATATAACATCGACCGCACGGGTTTGATGTATCAGGCAAAATGGAATGAGACTTTTGACAACACCGGAAAGCTCATGCAATGGTGCCAGACCGATTATGTTTATGATTCTTACGGTGCGGACGACCCACAGACACATGGATGGCTGGACGAAATAAAGAATACGTACCACCACATCAATCAGGATCAGACGGAATCTATATCCGTATTGACACAAAATGATTACACCTACAACAAAGCAGGAATGCGATTACAGAATCAAATCTCGAATAACGCTGGTGTAGTGCGAACGGAAACATACGGATACGATAATCTCTACCGCTTGACCAATGTCAACTATGGCGACGGCGAAACCCAAACCTACAGCTTCGACAGCATGGGAAACCGCCTCCAAAAGACAGATAACAGCTTGACGGAGAACTACACATATAACGCTGCCAACATGCTCCTCACTTGCGGTGCAAACAACTACACCAATGACGCAGACGGCAACACCCTCACTGGCGGCGGCAGGGCAAACACAGGGGATTCGCAAAATAGATTGACACAATGTGTTTATAACGGCACGACCAGCCAGTTTACTTATGCAAGTGATGGTTTGAGGCATAGAAGTGTGGCAACGACAGGCAGTAACGCGACCACGACTGACTCCGTGTTGGATGGCACGATGATGGTGCAGGAAGTGGCCAGCACCAATGGCGGGGCGCAAAGTACGGCTACTTACCTAGTTGGTCCAAGGGGGCCTGAATATAGAAAAGATGCCAATGGTGTAAAGTGGTACAGCTACGACGGGCTTGGCTCAGTGCTCGGCGAAGTCGATGTTAATGGCAACTTGACTGCGTCCAAAAGTTATGATGTTTACGGCGCGGTAAGGACTTCGGCAGGGACTAGTACCAGTAAGCATGGATTTGTGGGCAGCCTCGGACATCCTTCGGAAGACAGTACTGGGATGATCTATATGCGGGCGAGGTATAAGGATCCTGCGGTGGGGCGGTTTGTTAGCCAAGATCCCGCAAAGCAAGGCAACAACTGGATTGCATATTGTAACAACTGTCCTACTTGCGCAGTCGATGCCAAGGGCACCGCTTTAGAATGGCTTGAACACATTTTCCATGGTGATGAAAAATTCATTGGCGAAGTTAGAGCAGCTTGGTTGAGAGCGGTAAACTCGGGCGGTGGACTTGCAGAATTTGGTGATTGGCTCGAAGAAAATTTTACCCGAATTATGAATTTATCGCGTGGATCTGCGACTGGTGTTGCGGGCTCACTTCAACTTAAGCTATTGATTCGATCATGGGCTATCGACTGCTACGCCGAGACCGTGACAGAGATTGGGGTTGGTTCGTTCGAAGAATGTCAGGAGATCGGTTCACTCATTGGGGCGGCTCAAACAGGTGAAATGATTGACCTTGAAAATGGATGTACTTTGGGAATGTTGCTATGATGTCGGATTCTCCCAACTTGACATTACAAGACCAGATCGTGAATTTGAACGACCGCGAATATAGAGATCAATTGAAGGGCTTTCATGAGATGATCAATTTACGGTGTTGTGTCGGACAGTTATATGCACCTATTACATCTGGTACTAAAGATGGTTGTGAAGAAGGGTCAAAATTGGAAGTGTTCAAACCTTTGGCCGACATAGCATCCTTGTGTCTTGTTACTCAAGACGATGACCTAATCGTATCTAATGCTGTTGAAAACCTGCTTATGACAATCGAAATTGGTCCTCGTCCCACGGGTTTTCCATTTAGTCGGGACAAATCGGATGTGTTTTACCTCACAATGAGGCTGGTGGAAATCATCGCAGGACGATATCCAAGTATTGTTGTAGAACTTATTGCGAACTCTCTCACTCGTCTTGAAACAAATTTTGTTG
>CAISOI010000731.1 GCA_903886985.1 uncultured Chthonomonas sp. | reverse complement strand
GCGCTGTGGGCGCCAAAATAAGCGTGGCCATCTTTGATCCACTGTGCGAATGCTTTGGTATCGGGAATGCCAAGGTTACCGGTGGTATTTGCAAAGAAGACACCATCAAAATGGTTTGCGTTTAGATATTCTGGGGTGAGCATCTTCTTGACGTCATCACCGTTTCGGCAATAGTCTACTTCGAATATCCCGCTGGTATCACCAATCTGTTTGATGATCTTTTCGGCGGTTGGAATTGAGCTGTGACGAAAGCCCGTAGTATGGCTGACGATCAGAATTTTTTTCTTGCCCTGGGCTGCTTCTGCACTTACAGTCGATCCCATTAGACCAACTGCAGTTGCGGCGGCTGCCAACATGAGTCCTAGTTTCATTATTTATGTCCCTTCTTCACCAAAAGTGGTGCAGCAAAATCTATTTCGCGTTGTACGTTGTATTTCCTCTAACCTAACTGAATAGAAGTTCGAACAACTCCCGCGCGATCATGTCTCGCGGTCAGTTTAATCTCCTGTCCTGCTCTGCCAACAACAATCCATTCGAACTTTGTCTGGTCCAAGGTTGGATCGGCGGCCCATCCGTACGGAGCGACACTCTTGTAAGCACGCCCTTCCAACTGTTGTGACTCAATTTTCGGCAGACCGGTTGCAAGGCTTGCACCTTCTGGAAGTTCGATTTCCCCGATGACGCCTCGACAAATCTTACGTTCGATCGCCTTCTTCGTGACATTGGTCGGGAGCCAACCCGTATTTTGCACAACCATTCGAACAAGATAAGTGTCTTCACCAAGTGGTTCGCACTCAACTTGCGTGATGTCGAGTAACGGAGAAACAAGTGCGTGCCAGATCATCCAATCCGGAAAGCGCTTGATCTCTTCTTCAAGGAACTGTGGCGGCGGATTGCGGAAAGCATAGATTGCATCCCATCCGCCAATCTCGATCGGACCCAATTGCGGGTGGTCGAATGGATACCAATCAACGTAACCTTTGCCTTCTAGAACGGTGTCGTTCCATTTCAACATTTTTAGATCTTCGCTAAAGTCGTGCTCTCGACCCCATGTAGTGAATTTGAAATTGCCCTGTTTCGTTTTGGTATCGAATCCATCAACCAGCCCGGCCTGGCGCTGTGGGCTCCAGATTTCGACTGTCCATGCAAATAGCCCCAGGTGATCATACATCCAGTCATCGAACACCCCGGTGATGACCTCTTTAGGGTGATATTTGAAGTCGTGATAGACGGAAACAGCGGGATACCCAGTTAATTCGCTGCCCTTCTTGCCGATGGCATCATAGGTCCAGAGGTCTTCCGCTGGAAATCCATCATCACTTACGGTCCCGTAAGGACGAAGGAGAACTCCGCTGAAGGTATGGTATGTGGCTCCACCTGTGATGTTCTTGTGAGACGTGATAAATTTGACGACCGCATGGACTTCGGGCTCGCTGGTTGGGAACTCGCCTGCTCCAAACTGTTCGTTTTCCTGTCGCCAATGCGCCGGAAAATTCCTGTTCAGGTCGAGCCCCTCTTTGATGGTCTTCAACTGCATCGTGGTGCCGTCCCAATTGTCGAATGTCCCTTCCGGCATAAGCCTGTAAAAATTGCTCTCCGCCTCGGTGGGATCTCGACGTACGAGTAACCGAGGTTCGTCAGGATGTTCTTTCCAGGCACCGTTGGGATCGGGGATTCGCATTGTCAGAAATCGTCCATCACCATCCACATCTTCGCGAACTAAACCGTCGACCGCTTCATCTTGAAATGGATAGGGGCGTGTGCTCGAACGAATGAACCGACGTTCTGCTGGCTCTTTGAAAAAGAGTTCCGCTCCATCCGGGTTCATTCTGGGAACGATATAGAATGTTCGGGTATCCAGAACTCGCGTAATGTCCGGCTCAACCTGATAACCCTCTACCAGTCGCTTAATAATGAGAATTGCAGCAGAAGCGGCCGAGACTTCGGTGGCATGGATATTCGCATCGATCCAGAAGGCGGGCTTTTCATCTGGATTGCCAATCAGATGATTCGAAACAGTTGCACACCAGATATCTCTGCCCTCGTAGCTCTTACCGATACTTGCAACGGATAGCAAGTTTGGATATTGCGATTGCAAAGTCTCGAGATGGTGTGTGAGCTCGTCGAAGGGGTAATAGTGATCAAAAGTTATATCTGCGGAAGACAAGGGAGTTCCTCAATTTTTCTTTTTAGGTTCGGCTCGGATAGGTCAAAATCCTTCTAATCAGGTCATGAGAGCACTCGTTTGCATTGGGAGACCTAAGTGGTATGGCTGCGAGTGCTTTTGAGGTGTTGGATAACTGCAGATGTGACCGGCAGGTTTTGGTGCCAAGTGTGAATACAGTTACATTGCGCACGGAGTGTAGGGTCTTTTGGCGAGAATTATGCTTAGAGTGCGTCGGGTTGGAATCCACTGCAATAACAAAGATTGTTATTCAGTGAGCATTATAGTATAGTTGATCAGTAATTTACAGACAGGAGGCAACCCGAAAATGAATGTTTCACTAACGCCAGAATTAGACACTTTCATCGAAGGAAAAGTGAAGAGCGGGCTCTACAACTCCGCCAGCGAAGTGATCCGAGATGGTTTGCGGCTTTTAAAGGAACGCGATGCCTTACATGAAGTTCGTGTAGAGGAATTACGAAACATGGTTCGTGAAGGATTTGAACAAATCGACAGAGGCGAATATCTAGAGTTCTCATCACCTGAAGAGCTTACCGCCCATATTGGTCGGGAAGGACGCAAACGTGCCGGTCTCAAAGATTCACTGTGAATAAAGGCAAACACTAGAATTCCCTAAGTGCGAGGAAATGCAGAAATGTAGCAGTCGCAAGGATAGGACTATACATTTGGTATTCCAATGACATTAAAACGGAAGTTGCAATACGGACGCTGGCTGCTTTCTGCTATCGCAAATGAACGTACTTCGCGGGCTGAAGAGTTGATAAAGCTGGGTGCAGACGTTACACTCCAAGACGCAGTCGGCGCGAACGCTCTTTACCTTGCATTGGCTCACGGCTGTCACTCTTTGGTGGAATTGCTGCTTGAGGCTGGTGCGGACCCCAATTCCCAAGGACCTTATTCCTCTTATCCTATCCATTTAGCGGCAGGGTCTGGGCGTGAAGACGCTCCAAAGCTGCTGGAACTACTTATTGCCAACGGTGCTCAAATCGACACGCGAGATGAAGAGGGCGCAACAGCCATTTTTCTCGCAGGAAAGCACGCTAGGGAGGAGACAATCCGAACGCTTCAACGCCATGGCGGGGACCTTAACGACCGAAATAATCAATTGGATACATCGTTGACGTTCGCTTGCTGCTGGGGAAGGACCGACCGAGCAAGAATGTTGTTGGATCTAGGGATAGATATTGAAGCTCAAGATGATTGCAAAATGAGAGCATTGCATTGGGCTGCACGTGACGGACATGTGGACACTGTCGAACTACTCATTAGCCGCGGCGCACAGGTTAATATCGCCGATGAATGGGGATATACTCCGCTCATTTATGCAGCAATGTACGGCAGCCTGCGCTGTGTGAACTGTTTGCTCGACGCTGGATCCGATCCGAAGGCTCGCTGTCATGATCACCGATCTGCACTAGACTGCGCCAGACAATTCAGCGGGCGCGATCTGGCTGACGCCATGACGGAACATTACCATGAGTTCTCGGTTAAGAACCAGAATGAGCAATTTAATATTCGTAGATACGAGAATCAATTTGGCGAACCCGCAGTACGAATTGGCACCGACTCGAAGAACTTCGAAGGGTGGTCGCTGGAACGGTGCGATTGCTTCGGCGCGATTGTTAAGCTACTCGAAAATTTGCCGAATTAACGGATGGACTATGATGAGAAAACTCATATTGAGGTTGCTCTAACCGAATTTCGAAATCGGAATCATTGAATTTGTTTCGCACATTGAAGTGTGTACGCTGGTGTCGACATCGTCAGATACAAAGCAAGGTAGTAATTCACGATCTGGGCGATGAACAAAAATTGCAAATTGTAATTCTGATTCATTCTTCAGCCTTGTTGTTCTGATGGAGGACCAATGTTGCTCCCAATACTACTTGCTTTTCAAACGCACCATATAAAGTGTTCGGATCCTATTATTTTTAACATGTGGGTTTCTACAAAGAACCCAATTTCTGTCGAGCGACGCCCACACAACGGCAGTATTCAACATATCACTTTTGGCACAATTGACAATGGAGTCTTCATCTACAATCCAGAAACCGGCAAAGTGAGAAAGCTGAAACTGCCTTCGAAGGGTTACTTCCAACCTATGTTCTCAGCAAACGGCAGATTTTATTGCTTTGAAAGAAGTGATAAACAAGTCCGATTTGTCTCGTTTAACGAAAAGGGGCAAGACGCGCAAACTTTTCCTCCACTGCCTCGCAATATGGAATACCCCGATGTTTCCGCATCGCCAAATGGTCAGTGGGTAGCAGCGGCAACAGGAAATCAAGTGTTCATCTTCAATCTGAAAACGCGGTCGATTCAGAGACAATCTCAGTACTTGCAGAAGACTATCCATAAGGTAGGGTGGTCTCCTGATAGCAAGTTCTTCGCTTTGACTATGTACTCCAACGGCACTAAAGTTGGTGACATCGTTGTTGAAAACGTGGCAGGAAATTACACTCATACCTTCTCTGGATATTCTAAAATCACGTGGTCACCAGACATGTCAAAGATTGCTATTTATGATCTTACAAAGCGAAAAATCATAGATACCGTATCAAACCAAGAAACTTCCTATCCCACCGGAACTCGGAGTGAAGTTTGGATAGATAATGAGACTATGCTTATGGTTCCAATCGACATTCCGGAATATTGCCTTGTGCAGAAGTTCAATGGGTTGAAATTGATTGAGGAACGAAAGACGAAATGGATTTCTGGGAAAGATATTGAGCCATGGTTCGAATCTGCCAATTTTACGATATTGAACAAAGCTAATCGTCATGAGGTTGTTGTTGAAGGGCGCTCCGGATCTTCGGATGGTGGTCATTTCATAACGATGTTGGTAAATGCGAAGTACTGTACAGCAAAACTTTTGATGGAAGATCGGTTACTTGCAGTGTCCCCTGACCAAAAGTTCTGTGCGATATCCCCGACAAAATGGATTGGCAATTATAAACGTGGTGGTTATCGTGGTGGTCCTTTGACTATTGTTGAAATCGCTACTGGAAAAAAGACTGTGGTTACTCAACCAAATGTGGAGATTGATGGTGGTTGTTGGGTGAAAAGCAAGTAGAAGCTACGAGAACAATGATCTTTCCTTCAAACAAATCTACAAG
>CAISOI010000730.1 GCA_903886985.1 uncultured Chthonomonas sp. | reverse complement strand
TGATGGACAAAATGCAGATTTCTTTGCCCCTGCCATTGAGAACATAGCGGAACTTGTTGTTCCGTCTATCAGTATCTACGAGGTGTTCAAGCGCGTGTTAATTCAACTCGGTGAAGAGGAAGCGATTGATAAAGCTGCTCTCATGGCGCAGGGCCGAATTGTTGATCTGGACCAAACAATTGCGATTTCTGCGGCTGTGATATCTTTCGATCACAAAATACCAATGGCTGACAGTGTAATTCTTGCGACAGCACGGCAGTTTGATGCGACCCTCTGGACTCAGGATATTGATCTCGCTGGTCTTGAGGGAGTTAGATTCATCGCCAAGAAAATAGCTTGACAGCATCCATTTGAAAATTCAGCCCCACAACTCTCTCGAATCGCAGGGCCAGATTCTCCTAGCTACCGTCTCTTAGTACCTATACGTCTCCGCCTTGTACGGACCATCCACCGACACACCGATGTAGTCTGCCTGCTTTGGTGAAAGCACCG
This sequence comes from uncultured Chthonomonas sp., assembly GCA_903886985.1. Classification (GTDB taxonomy): domain Bacteria; phylum Armatimonadota; class Chthonomonadetes; order Chthonomonadales; family CAJBBX01; genus CAISOI01. Next base: position 1,348 of record CAISOI010000730.1, on the reverse strand, counting down.
TCAGCTTTGCGCCAATCTTCTCCAAGTGCAGTCGCGCCACTTCCTCGTCCAACTTCTTAGGTAGGACATAGACGCCAACTTCATAGCGATCTCGATTCTTCCAGAGGTCGAGCTGCGCCAGTGTCTGGTTGCTGAAGCTGTTCGACATCACGAAGCTCGGGTGACCGGTTGCACAGCCGAGATTGACCAATCGGCCCTCCGCCAGCAGATAGATGCAGTTACCATTCGGGAACGTGTACATGTCCACCTGAGGCTTGATGTTCGTTTTGACGACTCCAGCACCATTGTTCAATCGGTCAACTTGAATCTCGTTGTCGAAGTGACCAATATTGCAGACAATCGCCTGATCCTTCATGTTGCTGAGGTGTTCGTAGGTGAGGATATCTACGTTACCAGTTGTGGTGACATAGAGGTCCGCGATACCGAGAGTATCCTCAACGGTCGCAACCTGATATCCTGCCATTGCAGCCTGAAGAGCGTTGATTGGGTCGACTTCCGTAACGATGACGCGAGCGCCATTATGGCTAAGCGATTGAGCAGAACCTTTACCAACGTCGCCGTATCCGCAGACAACCGCGACTTTGCCGGAGAGCATCACGTCAGTTGCACGCTTGATACCGTCGACAAGCGATTCTCGGCAGCCATAAAGATTGTCGAATTTGCTCTTGGTAACCGAGTCGTTAACATTGATTGCGGGAACGAGCAATTTGCCCTGCTCCTGCATCTTGTATAGTCGATGGACGCCCGTGGTGGTCTCTTCGGAGACGCCGCGCCAATCTGCGACAACGCCATGCCATCGGCGAGGATTTTCGGAATAGATGTTTTTAAGCAGGTCCTTAATGACTTTTTCTTCGTGGCTTTCAGATTCACTGCTAACCCAGCTGGTATCGCCATTTTCAAGGTCGTAACCTTTGTGGATTAGAAGAGTAGCATCTCCACCATCATCCACGATCAACTGAGGACCGTGCCCACCCGGGAAGGAGAGCGCCTGATCGGTGCACCACCAATATTCTTCCAGCGATTCACCCTTCCATGCAAAGACCGGCACGCCTGAGACCGCAATTGCAGCCGCCGCATGATCCTGCGTAGAGAAGATGTTACAGCTGCACCATCGAACCTGGGCGCCGAGGTCAACGAGGGTCTCGATAAGCACTGCAGTCTGAATGGTCATGTGGAGAGATCCCATGATCCGCACATCCTGCAAAGGCTTGGTTGCGGCATATTTCTTGCGGATCGACATCAGTCCCGGCATCTCGTGCTCGGCGATGTTGATCTCTTTGCGGCCCCATTCGGCGAGGCTTATATCGGCAACCTTGTAAGGCAAGGTTTCATTTGAAACTAAAGTTGT
>CAISOI010000729.1 GCA_903886985.1 uncultured Chthonomonas sp. | reverse complement strand
TTACCGGTAGAAACATCTTGGTTCTTACAAAGAAAATTGGAGGCGGACTTGAAGCTTGAGATTAGTAGTGAAAATGGAATCATCGTCCTGCGACCTAATGGTAAAAATTTGGACGCTAGCAACGTTGATGCATTTCGCTCATCTATGACAGCCGCCGTTATGGGAATCGATACGGTGATACTCGACTTATCGACGATAGAATTTATGGACAGCTCGGGCCTTGGCTCCATCATCTTTGCCAACAGCCAACTCGCCTCGGACGGAGGGCGAATGGTAGTCTGTGAAGTTCAGCCCGGGGTAAAAGTACTTTTTGAGGTAGTACATGCGGATCGAGTATTATCGATCGCAATCAGTATTACCCAGGCGGGAGCACTCTTAACAAAGTAATCTGTAACTATCGCACATAAATTAAGCACGTGGAATCTCCTTGTACCACCTCGGAATCGTTTGTGCTCGCAGGTACCGGCAGGGCGACAAACTCTTGGTCTCAGGCAAAAGATCTTTTCAGATTGTATTCAGACTGTTGTCGGGAATGTGATTATTTGGGTCCCAAATTTCCTCGGGGTTCATGTCGCCGAGTTAGTATTCTTGTTACTAGGAGCGTGTCCATTGAAACTTCTTCCTCTTATTTTGACATTTGTGATTCAGTCAAACGTCACATCACCAAAGCCAGACGTTTCCACACCTGAAAGCTCAGTTCGCGGGCTTGTTGCTGCTTACATTAAGATGGATATCCTTCGAGCCTCCGAGTTTGTATACGGCGCGAAGTTGACTGCTGACCAAAAAGCATCATTCAAAGAGCAGCCCCCCCAGTTGAAAGAACTGGTCAAGGCACTATCGACATTCAAAATTACTGATTTGAAGTCTGAGATCAATGGAAATGGTGCCACGGTGACTCTAAGCGCCAGTGCCGATGGAGGCGATAGCATTAAAGAAAAAGTTCCTCTTCGGCGTGAAGGTACGAGTTGGAAAGTCGTTGGATTTGATGTAAAGAACATTGGAAGTCAGGATTCCAAAGTCATGTCAGAGATGCAGATGAGCCCCGTTAGAACGTTGGCAACGATGTTTAATTTACTGCCAGTCTTTTCCGGTGCGCGAGATAAAGCACGAGAAGTAGGTTGTAAGTCCCACCTCAAGCAGATTACAACTGGCGGTTTAATGTATCTTCAGGACTTTGACGAGAAGTTCGCTTTCAAGGCTGCCGAATTCAAGAAGGTGCTTTTTCCTTACCTCAAGAACAATACCATTTTTCACTGTCCGTCGGATAAGCCAGATGTTGACTCCTACTCCTTTAATGCCAATTTGCAAGGATCAACTCTTGCCAGAGTGAAGCGCCCGGCAGAAACGGTTATGGTTTATGAAGGAGCAAACGGAATTTTGAATTTTCGCCATGCTGGCTCAGCGAACGTCGGATTTGTAGATGGACATGTAAAGCTGATCAACAAAGAGCAGGCGAAGAAACTGGTGTGGAAGCCATAACAACCACATCAGAATTTGAGTTAGAACCGGTTTACTAGAATATCATTTGAAACCATAAGCTCGTTTGTAACCGTGAATATTGATTGGCATAGTCAGTCCATTGCCATCTTGAGATCTCAAACAATAGCCACATCACTTGGTTAAGAAAGGTATTGCAATGAAATTGAAGTCGCTGTTCGCCACGGGAGTGATTGTAACAAGCGCGATAGTCCTGATAGGCTGTAATCGAGGAACTGGGCGAGTTGGCGATGCTCCACGGACTGTAAGTGCAACGTCAGATTCGGCGTGGCAGGAAGTCAAATCCTCGGGAATCGCTCTCCAATTCCCTTCCGATTGGAAATTGTTAGACGTCACCACCAAGGAATTCGACTCAGTAGCTGACAAAGTCTTTGGAAATGACCCAAAATTTGAGTCTGCCCGGAATCAAGCAAAAGCAATGGCCAAACAAGGGCAGATTAAAATATTCGCATTCGAACCCAATGTAACGGACAACTTCCGGAGTAATTGCAATGTATTGGTAAAGACACTGCCTGCCAATTACACCATCGAACAGATTGGTGAAGCATCCGTTGCAGAAATCAGACCATTTGTTGCCGCCGGCACTCAGCCCAAACTGGAATACACTTCCGTGGATAGCGGCAAGTGCGCTATCGTTCGATCAGTAATAACTGCCCCGAATCCTGCAGTGCCACAATATGTGTCACTCGGTTTCGTTTTTGTCAAAGGTACAAAGATCGCGGTAATAACATTTTCAGCTATGCTTTCCCGCGAAAGCGAAATCCGTAAAATCGCGGACAAAGCAGTGACGAAGTTTCGGTTTACAGATTAGTGCAGCAACGGTACTTATCGTTTTCTGACGATCACTCGAGTCTCACATTCTTCTGACAAAAAAACGGCTCCCATTTCTGGGAGCCGTTAGTTATTGACATTTTGTTTCTGGCTCTACTTAGATGTCGTAGTACAACATGAACTCGTACGGATGTGGGCGGAGTGCGATTGCGTCACAGTCGTTCACACGCTTGTACGCGATGTAGGTTTCGATGAGATCTTCCGTGAAAACTCCACCTTTTAGCAAGAAGTCGTGATCCGCTTCAAGTGCATCCAAGGCTTCCGATAGGCTGCCAGGAGTCTGGGCGATGTCCTTCTTCTCTTCCGCTTCCATCTCGTAGATATCACGATCAACTGGAGCCGGCGGAACGATCTTATTCTCGATACCGTCAAGGCCAGCCATCAACAATGCTGCGAAAGCAAGGTATGGGTTCGCCGCAGGATCCGGAGCTCGGAATTCAATTCGCTTCGCTTTAGGAGACTTGCTTACCATTGGGATGCGGACGCATGCTGAGCGGTTTCGAGCTGAGTAGACCAAGTTGATTGGAGCTTCGTAGCCCGGCACAAGTCGTCGGTAAGAGTTGGTTGTCGGAGCGCAGATAGCAAGCAACGCAGGTGCGTGCTTCAACAATCCACCGATGTAATACGTTGCCATCTCCGAGAGTCCGCCATAGCCTTTTTCATCATAGAAAAGTGGCTGCCCCCCCTTCCACAAGCTCTGGTGAACGTGCATTCCGGAGCCGTTGTCTTGGAAAAGCGGCTTCGGCATAAAGGTTGCCGTGTATCCGTTCTGGACAGCAACATTCTTGACGATATACTTGTACTTCTGAAGATTGTCAGCCATGGTCAACAAAGTATCGAATTTCATGTCGATTTCGCATTGCCCTGCTGTTCCAACTTCGTGGTGCTGCATTTCGACATCAATTCCAGATTCGATGAGCGTCAACATCATCTCGGTTCGAAGATCCTGAAGTGTGTCATTTGGAGCAACCGGGAAATAACCGCGCTTATAGCCAATTTTGTAACCAAGGTTTGGCTTTTCGTCACGACCGGAATTCCAGATGCCTTCATCGCTGTCGAGGAAATAGAAGCCCGAATGGGAGTTCTGGTCGAATCGGACATCGTTGAAAACATAGAATTCTGCTTCCGGACCAAAGTACGCTGTGTCTGCAATGCCAGTACCTGCAAGATACTTTTCAGCTGCCTTTGCAATCTGTCGTGGATCACGAGAATAGGTCTCGCGGGTGATCGGGTCTTCAATGTCGCAAATGATGTTGAGTGTAGCAACTTCTGTGAACGGATCCATGTAAGCGGTTTTGGGTTCCGGAATAAGAATCATGTCGGACTCATTGATTGCTTTGAATCCGCGAATGGAGGAACCGTCAAACGCCAAACCTTCGGCAAACCTGTCTTCGGTAAGCGCAGTAGCCGGGATTGAAAAATGTTGTTGTTGACCAAAAAGGTCCGTAAATCGTATGTCTACAACTTTTGCTTCGCGTTCCCGCGCAAGATCAATAACTTCTTTGGGCGTCATTGTCTTTCAAATCTCCTTTGGAAGGGCATATGTGTTTTGCGGTTCTCACCTTTGAGCCGTACGTCATCCGAAATATATCCGGGCTAGGAAAATCAGGACTGCAAACAAAAAAACGCTCTTCCAAACCCGTGACAACAGGATGTAAAGAACGCTTACTTTGCCGGGCTACGACACTGTCGCCCGACCATTGGAGTTAAGGCTTAGAGTATACCTATGTACACTCTGGCACTACACCTATTATGTGCGTTTACAAACAATATTGTCAATGCACGCATTGGCTTAGGCGAAAACGAGATAGTATATTTGGATGCAAATAGATTACTACTGTCGAGGTGAACGTTAGCAGTTCAACTTTCAGTCAATTGTAAAGCTCACAACCGATCTGGCTAGTACAACGTTCAATCATCGGTCTATTTCACTTTCCTTTTATCCGTCTGTCTGCCGGTCGGTTATTGACACCTAATGCGTGCGCAGGTAGCATTCAATCATCTATTAGTACTGATGTAGATCAGTTACAATTTTAAGTGAGTTCAATGATAAAGCATCCGTTCGTTCAAAGAGTTGGAATCTTGGTTCTTTTAGTTGGTCTCTTTCTACTGACTACTGCCCAAAAAGGCGGCTTTCGAGGAGGATTTGGAGGAGGCCGTGGTGGTGGTATGGGAGGCGGAGGGGGAGCCTTTCGTGGTGGTGGTGGTGGATTT
>CAISOI010000728.1 GCA_903886985.1 uncultured Chthonomonas sp. | reverse complement strand
GCCATATTTGCGATGGTTGCGCGGTCCGTTAGGCTGAGTGACGCAGCGCCTGAGCCATGGACTTCCACGAACTTTCCGACGACTTTTGCCTTGCGGAGCATATCGGTGATGGTCAAAACAAGGTCAGTTGCCGTTACACCTGGGTTCAATGAACCAGTCAAATGGACCCCAACGACATCCGGAGTGAGGAAATATACCGGCTGCCCGAGCATTCCTGCTTCGGCCTCGATACCGCCAACGCCCCAACCTACGATACCCAGACCATTGATCATGGTTGTGTGACTATCTGTTCCTACCAGTGAATCCGGGTAAGCAACACCGTCTTTGACCAAGACGCCTTTTGCGAGGTATTCGAGATTTACCTGATGAACGATCCCAATGCCGGGAGGCACAACACCAAATCCTGAAAAAGCTTGTTGGCCCCACTTCAGGAATTCGTACCGGGCACGATTTCGCTGAAATTCTATTTCCATGTTTTTCTGGAGTGAGTTCGGCATACCCGCAAAATCCACTTGTACCGAGTGGTCAATAACGAGGTCAACAGGTACCAGAGGCTCAATAATTCCGGGGTCTTTTCCGAGTGCGGATACAGCAGAGCGCATTGCAGCAAGGTCTACGAGGAGCGGTACACCCGTAAAGTCCTGTAAAACAATTCGAGCAACGATAAATGGAATTTCTGAGGTTCTGTTGCCGTTGGCCGTCCAGTTTGAGATGCCCTGCACGTCTGCCTCTGTGACTTTTTTGCCATCTACATTGCGCAAAACGGACTCTAGAACTATCCTTATGCTGACGGGCAGCTTTGAAACAGGCCCAACACCTGCGGTTTCCAGGGCAGGCAACGCATAGTATTCGCACGTCTTGCCTTCACCATAATGAAAACTCTGAAGAGAGCCGAAAAGATTGTGTTTACCAGACATTTTTTGATTCCTCTTGAAAACATTTCGATGCAGTCAACGATTTTCTCTCACGCTGCATCTACGACATAATTGTACCGCGCACGGTGTATAATGCAAATGAATAGTTTTCATCATATCCATGCGTCAGGTGTATAGTAATCAATGGAGCTCTTTCAACTTCAGTCGTTTCACGCTGTTGCTACGCTCAAAGGCTTTACCCGTGCTGCAGACTATCTGCATCTCACACAACCAGCGGTGACCCGCCAGATCGCATCGTTGGAACTGGAATTACATACTCGACTTTTTGACAGGCTCGGCAAAACTGTGCGCTTGACCACCGCGGGAGAGGCACTCTTGCAGTACGCTGAGACGATTCTCAGGTTGGAAAGAGAGGCGAAGCAGGCAATTACGGATATCGGAATTGGTGCAGCAGGACGACTTTCCCTAGGTGCTTCCAGTACGATAGCTACCTATGTCCTCCCTCCATTTCTCAAAACGTATCACCGTGAATATCCAAAGATCGAAATTGCTGTACATACTGGTATTTCGGCACAAGTGGTCGACATGGTTCTGAGTAACGTGGTAGACATAGGGTTGGTTACCAGCGTAGTTAACGATACTTTGCTCGAATCGATCGAGCTGGGCGAATATGATACATGTATCGTGACTCCTCCAGAGCATCCCCTCACTCACTGCGAATCGATTACAGTTGCGGATCTCGCCCATTGTCCACTAATCTTGATGGAAGCCGGTACTAATCTTCGTACTTATGTGGATCGATTGCTGAATTCGGCAGGAGTAGAAGAGCAGATCACCATGGAACTGGACAATGTAGAGGCGATCAAGCGAATGATAGAGGCAGGATTAGGTATATCTCTACTGCCGAGAGTATCTATTAGTTCGGAAGTGGATTCCGGAAG
>CAISOI010000727.1 GCA_903886985.1 uncultured Chthonomonas sp. | reverse complement strand
GGTGGCTTCTCGATCATTCCCACCAGAGCCGATAAGTCGACAACACACCCAAAAATCAGCTTCGAAAAGCAGATTCTGCCTGTTTTGATGAAGCGATGTAGTTCGTGCCACGACAAGACGCCCAGTGCCGGATTTTCGATTGCCAATCTGGGATCGGTTTTAGAAGGTGGTCGGTCTGGCAGTCCGGTCATCGCAGGCAAACCAGAAAAGAGCCTTATATATAAGCTCGTTTCCAGCGGCAAGATGCCGCCAACTCCGAGCAAACTGAAACCCGACGAAATCAAGATGATCGGGGACTGGATCAGCGGAGGAGCACAGGGCACTGGTCGCCGTGCTGGCCATTGGGCATTTGCCGCACCAATTGCCGCCGATCCACCACAAACTCCGATTCCCTTTGTATATGCTCCGAACCCAATTGACCGCTTTTTGCTGGTCGATCTTAAACGTGTCGGTATCACTTTTTCCGCTCCTGCCGATAAGAGAACCTTGATTCGGCGCGTGTGTCTCGATTTGATCGGTCTGCCTCCAACTCATGAAGAGGTTGACAAGTTTCTGGCGGACCCTAATCCTGATGCTTATGTTCGGGTTGTGGATCGACTGTTGGGAGATCCGCGTTATGGGGAGAGATGGGCGAGGCACTGGTTAGACACGGCAGGGTACGCCGACAGCGAGGGAGTTCTCGAAGAAGATCGAATTCGACCGAACGCATGGCGATACCGCGATTATGTAATCCGGAGTTTGAATGCGGATATACCCTATGATCGGTTTCTGAAAGAGCAGATAGCAGGGGATGAGATGTTCGATTACAAGAATGCCCCCGCTTGGACACCTGAGATCGAGGCAGCCATCACTGCAACTGGATTTCTAAGAACTGCGGTCGATGCCACGCGGGACGATTTCAACACACACCAGTTTACGGAATACCAATATCGGATGCTGCACGATACCCAGACCATCCTCGTTTCTTCAACACTGGGTGTGACCCTCCAATGTGCCCGCTGCCACGATCATAAATATGAACCATTCACGCAGAAGGATTACTACAGTATGCAGGCAATTCTGGCGGGAGCAATCCGACCGGATGGAGTATTGCTTCCCACGAGCCGAAGGCAGATTGTAGCGGGAACTTTATCGGATCAAGCTCACGCCAAGGCAACTAATGAGCGAATGGACGCAGCGATTAAGCAACTGGACAAGAAGTCGGCAGATCTTGTAGCGAAGTATCGAAAACTCTGGACCAGCAGCAAATTGGCTGCTTTACCTGAGGCGGACCGAATTCCGCTGCAGTCAGCCTCTGCTGTTGCACCGGCATCCCAAAGTCCTACTCAGAAAACCCTTGTTGCAAAATACAAGAGTGTTTTGGATCCGGATACTGCCTCGCTCAAGAAAGAGTATGCTGAATTCAGCGCAGTATTCACTAAGTTTACGGCGGACCGTGAGACAGCGATCAAAGCCAAAATCGTCTTGCCGGAACTTCGCGGAATTTATGATCAAGATTCGCCGCCACCCGATACGCACATCCTGATTCGTGGTGAGAATTCACAGTTTGGCGACAAAGTTCAGCCCGGTATTCCTACATCCCTTTCAGATACGCTTAGGAGTTTTCGTGTAACCCCCGTGACTGGTTCAACAGGGCGCCGCCTTGCTCTTGCAAATTGGATCGCAAGTCCAGCGAATCCGTTAACCGCCCGTGTCGAAGCGAATCGAATATGGGCGTATCATTTCGGTTCGGGGATAGTTCCAACCATCGAGAATTTTGGCAAGTCTGGTGCACTGCCTTCCAATCAACGGTTATTGGATTGGCTGGCCGTCTCTTTTGCCCGCGGAATTGACGGTGCATCACCGTGGTCGCGAAAGGCGCTGCATCGTCTGATCGTTACAAGTACCGCATATCAGCAATCTTCGCGTGGACATTCGACGTTTGCGAAGAGTATTGATCCTGAAAATAAGCTTCTCTGGAGGCAAAATGTCCGCAGGATGGAAGCCGAGATCATTCGAGATACTGTTCTGTTCACGGCGGGGACCCTGGATACCAAAATGTATGGAGAGCCAGTGGGAGAGGAAGCAAAACCGAGCGGAGAAATAACGGTAGTCGGCGAAGAGAAGGTCGGGAGACGATCAATATATCTTCTCGTCCGGCGATCTCGCCCAGTGACTCTCCTAAACACCTTCGATACGCCGGTGATGGAAACCAACTGCACTCGTAGAACTGTCTCCACAACGCCCACGCAGTCACTGGCACTTCTGAATGGCAGCTTTTATGCTGCTCAGTCGCAGCGAATGGCAGAACGGATAGCGGGCAGCATGGCGGGGAAGTCAGGCACAGTTCCGTCCACGGTTGTTGAGGCATATCGCATTGCGCTTCAGCGAGACCCGTCTATTAAGGAACTCGCTCGCGGAGAACAGTTTTTGAAGGATCAGCAGGAAGTTTACAGTCGGTCGGACAAATGGAAAGCAGTTGCATCCAAATCTGCTCTCGCCGACTTGTGTCTAACATTGTTGAGTTCAGATGAGTTTATCTATGTTGATTGATATTGAAGGAATTGAATTGAAGTTGGAAAGAACTAAACATGCATCATCTTGACGACGATCCACCCATCGACCCACGTGGTCATCTATTGAACTTGCTGTCCCGCCGCGAGCTTTTCTCAAGGCTTGGTGCAGGTTCAGGTGCGATTGCTCTCGCCATGATGCTTGCGGAGGAAGCGCAGGCGAAGCCTGACGTGCAGGCTGCTTACAATCTGCTTCCAAAGCGATCGCCTTTGCCTGCCCGCGCCAAACGTGTTATCTACCTATTCCAGAACGGCGGTCCCAGTCAAGTTGACCTTTTTGATCCCAAAGTTGAGCTGAACAAACGCGCTGGAGAAAAGCCGGGAACCGGATTCGTCAATGATGTTGACGCGAAGAAGACAGGCGTCTGGCTCGGTAGTCCTTTCCGCTTTAACCGACACGGGCATAGTGGGATGGAACTGAGCGAGCTATTGCCCAGTTTGGGTACTCACGCCGATCGAATCGCGCTTATTCGTTCGATGGTTTCAGAGCACGAGAATCATGAGCAGGCGTGTTGCCATATGCATACTGGAATGCCTCAGGCGGGCCGACCGACGTTTGGTTCATGGGTTACCTATGGTTTGGGTACGGAGAGCCAAAATCTCCCCGCATATGTCGCTCTGCTCAATCCTGCGGGACTACCAGTTGATGGTGCACGAAATTGGTCTAGTGGATGGATGCCGCCGCTTTATCAGGGAATGCCGGTTCGCGCAACGGATAAATCACCCATTTTGAATCTGGAGATCAATGTGCCTCAGGAAGCAGCGGACTCCCGACTTCGGCTGTTGCAGCAGATGAATCGAGAACACCTGCGAGATCGATCAGATAACCTTGAACTGGAAGCTCGGATTGCAAACTTTGAACTTGCTGCGCGGATGCAGCTAGCCGCGACGGATGCTCTCGACATTTCCAAAGAACCCGCTCACATTCTTGCGGAATATGGAATTGATAAACCCGAAACCGCTACTTACGGGCGACAATGTCTCATGGCGCGTCGATTGACTGAGCGTGGAGTCCGATTTGTTCAAGTAATGATGACCGGACAGCCCTGGGATACTCACAGCGACAACTCAAATCAGTTGCGCAGCCTATGCAAGTCTACCGACGGACCCGTTGCAGCATTGCTCTCCGATTTAAGCCGACGGGGAATGTTGGAAGATACATTGGTAATTTGGACCGGTGAGTTTGGGCGCACTCCGTTTGCCGAAGGAAAGGATGGGCGAGACCATCATAAACGTGGATTCAGTATGTGGATGGCTGGCGGGGGAATTCGGGGCGGTGTAACCCATGGCGAAACGGATGAATTCGGCTATCAGGCGGTAAAGGATGTAGTTACCGTTGCAGACTTGCATGGAACCATTTTGCAGCTACTGGGACTCGATTATCGCACCTTAACTTTCCACTATGACACGCGTGATCAACGCCTTACCGACGTTCATGCGGCAAATATTGTCTCGAATATCCTGAGTTGATATACTCGGGGTGGGACCCAATAGACTCGATTCCACTCTTCCAAGATTTTCCTGTGGAGTTTTTTGACTTTCAAAAGTCCACTAGCCCAATTGTTGGTCCTAGTTTCAGGTCAATTTGAATATGATTTCCTTCAGTGAAGAACTGTGCGACGCTTGTCGTCTCTGCTCCTTATAGGTAAGAATATGGAGTTCCCGCAAACACCATGTATTGAGACGGGTCAGCGCTCCAGCAGTTTGCTCCCGAACGTACTAACGCGTTGACCAATTTTGTATGCGCGTCCTCGTAGGTGCCGTTAAAGATCAGCGAGCTTTCTGCGGTCAGTCGAGAGTATTTTCCCTTCGACTGGTTCTCTTTACCTAATTTCATAAAGATTGGAGCCGAAACCAACGCCACAACAACACCGATGAGTCCGCCCGTCAGCCCGCCAGAAAGCGCCCCAGATAAAATAGACACTACGAAACCTCCTCCGTCGATTCTGCGAATGAAACCACATGGCTTTCCCATTCCGCTAAAAACACTTTTGCGAGTTTGGAACTGTAGCCAAAATCGAAAGGCAGTGCAGCCAGAATTCGTACGGTAATGATAGTCACCCCCTCCATGGTTCTCATCTCTAACTGGATGGAACTCGATAGGGGAGATTTGCCCAGCCGCGCGGTAATTGCGCCAATATTTGGATCTGCTTGAACAACTTCTGCATTCATGAGACCAAAAACGTCCAATGCATGTTGGAATGCAACTGTGTAAGAGCCGTCCCACGTGATATGCTCGACGTGTTGTTTTCGCAGCATCCCGGGAGATCCTTCTTGCTTCTGTGATTTGGCATAAAGGAGCCACAGGAGAGGGAAGAGGAAAAGCGAAACGACAATTATTCCAGTACTTTCGATCATAGTGGTTGTTGTTGAAATCGACGTATAAAAAGGAAATCCGTGACCGACTTGTAGTTTACCGTGGGTATATTCATATTATGGAATATTTTCTAGGGTTAGACGGTGGTGGAACCAAAACGGCGTCAGTAATCATTGATGCGTTCGGTGCTGAAATTGGCAGAGGGCTCGGCGGCCCGTGCAATATTGCAGTTACACCGATCGACGAAATTACAAACTCAGTTCTGGAGGCGGTTTCTGCGGCCCTGAAGAGCGCGGGACTTCCACAAAACACAACTTTCACATCAACTTGTGCTGGGGTAGCGGGCTTTACGTCGCGAGGAAAACGGGAAGAGTTTAATTACCTATTACCGCGCACCGTCAATACGAAGTCTGCACGTGCCGAGGCTGACTTCACGATTGCCTACTGGGGAGCAAGTGGAGGCGAGCCAGGCTTGATGATAAGTGCTGGAACAGGCACTGTATTTTTTTGCCGGGATGCAAACGGCAGTTCCTCGCGATTTGATGGTTTGGGATACATTATCGGCGATCACGGAAGTGGATTCCAGATCGGTCAAAATGCACTTCGTATAGTTGCGACCCAACTTCTATCTTTAACGCCAACAGCGGCCTTCGTCGCCGAGATTATGAAAGCCATTGGTGGAAATCAGTTGGACGATCTGATCGAATGGACCTACCGAGATTTTTCCACTGGGAAAATCGCTTCGCTGGTTCCCCACATTGTGAAACTCGCAGAAAGTGGTGATGAGGTGGCTCATGAATTACTGTTAACTGCCGCGGTTTCGTTACGATCAGGCGCGTTGCTCACTTTGAATCGACTTGGGATGGATCCACAATCTGCCAGCATGTTCCCACTAGGAAGTCTATTCCGCATTCCGATCATTCGTAACAGATTTGAGGGCATTGGGGAAGAGGACCAGTTTCAGTTAAAAGAACCGCGGAATGACGCGGCATACGGTGCTGCATTGCTTGCAAAGGGGATCGATCAATCAATCATGACTTAACGCGCTTCCTTTATGAGCTTGCTGCACTTTACAAGTCCACACGTACCAGTCCTACTTTTCTTCCAGCAGCTGTTTGACGGTAACTGAGATGTCGGTTTCTCCCACTTTCGGGTCAAACCCTGTCTGTTTGTAGCGGATAATCCCTTTTCTGTCGACAATATACATCATGGGCAGACTGTTTGGCTGATAGGAATCGAGTTCAGATCGTTTTGTCGCCATTCCCACTGTGTAATTAACCCCCAACTTTTGAGTGACCGGGCGAATTTTAGAGCCGCTATCCTGCTCTAACGCAACACCCAAAGTTTCATAACCTTGATCATGATATTTGTTGTAGACAGCTGCCAGGCCCGGCATTGACTGCATGCAGGGAGCGCACCAAGTACCCCAGAAATCCACCAGCACAACTTTGCCCTTCATGGAAGAGAGACTAACAGGTTTTCCTTCCGGAGTAATGATAGTAATGTCCGTTGCAGTACCGTAACCAGTGGCATTGAGCCTTAGTTGACCATCTGACGGAGCTGTCTTGAGTTGCTGACTCTGAAACCATGACCAGATAACCAGATAAAAAACGAGACCTAAAGCACCACTGATGATTAATAATCGACTTTTCAAACTCTACTCCCAACCCGAAGATCTAAACAATTCATGCAAATGGAACTTCTGGATCAAACCCGAAAAACTCGTGTACGCGGGATTTATCCTGTTCTAAAACCTGAAGTGACCGTAGAACCGCAAGCTTGAGGTCATTTGCTTCTGGTTCTACAAAACTGATGGCACAACTAGAACTATAAGGCGGATATTCAGCCTTGAGGCGGTAAGCATGATAGGGTTTTCGTTTTGAGTGCGCCCACCAATTTACTGCGCCTATGAGTTCGAGCATCTCGTTTGAGGAAGCTGTCTGTTCGATCTCAGCTGTGGCAGATGCGTCCCCGGCGACTCTTTTAAGATCACTCAAGAAGAGATTTCTGCTGGTTTCAGTTCTGAAAAAGCAGCAAAAGATCGTCTCAGTTATTGCATCCTCATCATGCAAGTTAATTTCATCAATTTCGACCGGACCAATTGGACCGCAGATAAGAACACGTGCATCTAACGTTGCCAAAACTCACTCCCAAATACTCATACGGGCTCAAATTGTCTGTTATCCCTTAAAGGATACCGCAGAGGATTGCAAGCTTTGATGAGTTTTGGGAGGAGCAGGTACTGAATCAGGGTTTAAGGTCTGATATTTGATTGTCTTTTACGCCGAGGCCCCGCAAAATTGTGTATGCCATTATGCGATTTCCAGCGCCGTTCATGTGGACACCATCTGAAGTTAGGAGATTGGCGGATCTTCCTGCATATTTTTGGTATCTGGCAATAATCTCTTCGAATGGTTTGTTGAGATCAACAAATGTGCATCGTGTCTCTGACGCAACTCGCTTCATTTCATCAAGGTAGATATGAAGTCGCTTGTTTTCATTGCTGTCCAACCGTTCATAGATAAGTGTAGGGGCGAGAAGAACGACTTTCACCTTTGCAGCCTGAGCAGCATTGATCATGGAGATCAGCTTCTCTCGGTATAGTTCAATCGGTACTCCGGCCGACAATTCACCATCTGGATGATCCACTCCACGTTGAAAGTCACGAAATGCATGCCATACGTCGTTGACACCCACACTGATCGTGACGAGATCGGGCTTATGATCCAGAACATCCCGTTGGAACCTCGCCTGCATATCGGTTGACTTGTGGCCGCCAATTCCAGAGTTAACCACCGCTATGTTCTGAGCAGGATAGAGTTTGTTGAGATACTTGCCAAGTAGATCGACATATCCGCCGGGTTGCCCGCCCGCGGCGGTAATACTATCTCCCAAGGTAACGATTTTGTGTACGCCTTGCAGCAACTTTGGAGGATCGTTAGGAGTGGCAGCATGAAGGATTGAATTTTGGGCGGTCACTAATGCAAGTGTGAGGGAGAGTGTCAAAAGTTGACGCAAAGTCATGGCGTACCTCGAATAATTAGAGTTTGTGATGGGGTTAAATTCTCGCAGTGCCTTCAGAATTCCTGTTATAGGGATGGCAGACTAGGATGGCAAACAAAAACAGGGCAACCTTTATGGGCTGCCCTGTCTTATAGTTTACAACTCTCTGACGATTAGATCGTTGGAGGAGCTGCAGGAGGAGCCCCTGCGCCACCTGGTCGTCCGCCACGTCCGCCGCCAAAGCCCATTTGAGCAGGATACTTGGCAACGATTGCTTTTTGATCATCAGTTAGAAGAGCCATGACTTTCTTAGTTGTCTCCGCTCGCATTGCCTGGATGTCGGCCATGATCGCTTGGCGATCCCCGCCATTCTGCATTTCAGCGCGCTTTGCCATCATTTCCTTCTGGCTATCTGCTGCGACTTTTGCAACTTTGGTTTTGACTTCGTCGGACAGTTTCAATTTGCCGTACGCTTCTGGGCTAATTCCCACGCCTGCCATCGCTCCAACTTCGGTCAAGAGTGCTTTTGCTGATTCTTTCTGCTTGTCATCAAGGATTCCGTTGATTTCTTCATTTGCCTTGGTGCCAACTTCGCGCAGTTTCGGGAAGAGTTCCTGCATTGCTGCCTGATCTCCCTGAGCTGCCTGCATACTTGCCTGCAAATCTTTCATGCTGGCTTTATAGGTGCTTAGAACTGCGGAAATCTTGGACTTTTGATCTGCCGATAGTTTTAATTTGGCATCCATAAGGTCGATTGGCAATTGAGCAATCGACATGCCGAAACCACCTCCACGCTGACCGCCACGACCTTGTCCACGTCCGCCACCTGCACCGCCACCACCGGGCTGAGCTTGAGCGAATACTGCACCGCAGACTACCATCGAAAGGGCAGCGGCGCCCAGAACCATTCCTAATCGGTTAAACTTCATTTTGAATCTTCCTCCTGAATTGTTACGAGAAAATGTGATGCAAGACGCTTACGACATTAAAGACGCCCTGCAACAGAGCCGGTAACATCTCCATCAAGAAAAAAACTAAATCCCAGGAATGGAAGCTGCCTTTAGTTTGATTGAATGTCCTGCACGAAGTACTTCAAACAGAATTGCCTCTCCGGCGGGAACAGGCTTTAGTGCTTCCAAGGTCTCTTCCACGTTTAAAATCCAACGTCCATCGATGGCGAGAATCTTATCCCCAGGGCGAAAACCTGCTTTTTCGCAGGCACTGCCTATTGAGACAGATGTTACTATGACCGAAGTAGACTCACTTGTTTTCGAGTTCTTAAGACTGATACCCCATTGTCCTGGTAGGCCCGCAACTTCGGGCTTTGAAGCGTCCCGCATCATTCGGTTCATAACTCCGCTCAAGAGGTCCTTCACAACATGACCATTGGACTGAAAAACCAATTGTTTTCCGCCGTAATCCAAGGTGGTTCGGAAGTTTCCGAAGAAACTCATGCCCACAAGACCATCTAATGGGGTCTTCTCAACCTTGCTGATCAATTCTACAATCGGATGGTCTAAGACAATTACTTTCAGTGTCTTGGCTTTGGCGGTTCCAACTTCAAAATCCTTTACCGAGTAATTGGTCCCTAGACCCATCAGTGAGTTCTGTTTGAACTGCTTATCACTAATCAGGTTTAACTCTTTCGCAACCCGTTTGGAGATAAAGGTGATAGGTGCCCCAGTGTCAAAGCCTATTGTGTAGGGACCATGTCCATCAATTTTGACTTGAACCGCAATATGGCCAGTTCTAAGTTGCTTAATTGGGGCAACACCAGATTCAAAACCATTTGTGATTCCCGAATTATTTCTTTGGATTTGAGGATTTGATTTTGAAGCTCTTTGGTTTGTTGTTCCTGCTGCACTCTTGGAACCAT
>CAISOI010000726.1 GCA_903886985.1 uncultured Chthonomonas sp. | reverse complement strand
TGTTGGTTTGCCGGTAGGTGCTGCCTATCTACATGTGCAGCGTCTCTTGACTGTTCCTTCGGTGCTAATGATGATCGTTGCACTTATTGCATTCTCGGCGATTCCTGCAGCGATCGGCTCTGTATTTTCCATCCTGTTGATGCGGGTATTGCCAGCAGGCAGATTCCGCGAGGTCTTTGCGGCACTTGGAATGACCGCGTTTGCCTCCATCTACTTCCTTGTTACGACTCAGCTAACACGATTAAAGAGTGGGGATTCCGAGGAATTCCGACAGAGGACGCAACTTCTATCCTCCATGATGAAATCAGGAATAGGGGAGCATGGACCATGGGCGTGGGCAGCATCGCTGATCCGGGTGGGAAATCAGCCCGATAAGCTTGTTAACTTTGGATACTTGATACTATCGGCCGTTTTGTCGATTTGTGTTGCCTCGACGGTTGCACACTGGCTCTATTCAAAAGGATGGTTGAATAGCCAGGAGGGAATGGTCAGTGGCAAAAACTCGAAGGCGATAGAGTCAAAAGCTGAGAGGACGGAGGCGCTGTTCAGGCTTATACAGCTGCCTGTTCGAGCTGTTTTGCTTAAGGACTTGAGAACATTAAAGCGGGATATGCGACAGCTTTCTATGTTGTTTGTTCCGATTGCGTTGGTTGCGGTGTTTTTATTTAATCTCTCAGAGGCGAGATTGGGACAGAGTATCGAGCCGCTTTTGCTGGTCTATACCCTCTACTTTGTCCTTGCGCCTGTCTGTTTAAGAATATCGACCGGGGCGTTTATCTGTGAGACTTCAGCATTCTGGCTGATACTCTCGTCACCGAATAATGTTTTGTCATGCTTAATTGGGAAGTTTCTCTACACCTTATTGTTATCTCTACCACTTAGCCTATTGGCAACCCTCGGATTTGCAATTTTTACAGGTATGGATGCCGGCAGAATGGCTATTAGCATTGCTTTGGCAGTGATGGCCATATTGGGGTTCAGCGGGATAGGCGTTGGCGGGTCCGCCCTCTTCGCGAACGTCGGTGCAGCGGTGGCGAGTGATGGGAGGTTTGGATTCAGTGCAAAGGGGCGATTCTTGATGTTTGGGATGCAGGTTATCTACCTAATGGGGCTTGTGCTAGTCACCTGGGTATCCTGGATTATGACCACACAGTTCAAGCAGGAAACACCATTGATAATTGTAATCTCTGGGTTGGTTCTGATTGCCTTCTCAGTTGCAACGGCGACAATACCTGTCTGGTTGGGAGCTCGGCGAATAGAGAAGATGGAGTGGGGCGACACGAGTGGGGCGATAGTTACTTTGTAACACTCTCAGAAGGGTCCACCCATTCGCGAGAGGCGAGCCGGTTCGAGCGTTCGCTCTGCTTCTCAACAATTGCCTGTATGTCTGCTTCTAATGGCTCTTCTTCCTCTTCTGCCTCGACAACACGGTCAGCCATCTTAACTCCAAAGAGAGCCACGACGCCGACAACAGCCAGAACCGCCGATTGCCAGTTAGGTACCTTAATGAAGCTGATGACACCATGTCCGAGGAAGTAGAGTGCTGCGGCACCAAAGTAGCATCTGCGCGCCCACACAGAGCCAGGATGCACAGCTTCACCGATACCCGCCGCAAATGCCAGTAGTGCAAGTGCACCCCAGCCGAATGGATAGATTCGGTTGACGCCTTCAAAATCTAATTGGGAGGGGAGTAGATGTTCGCCAAAGGTATCCCTGAGTGCTAGCAGGCCCACTCCGAAGCAGAGGGTCACCACCAGCCACCGACGAGCGAACGGAAGCACAAACCCCGCCACAAGGGCAACCATGGCGACAGGAACAATGCCTGGCCGATCCTTTGCGAGTTGGCCAAGGGTTGATTCCACCTTCAGCAACCCGTACGCTATTCCGAGGGGAACTAGAACGTGAACGGAAATTCCTTTCCAGTCACGATTACCATGTATATTTAGATGTTCACTCACCGGTATCACTATCCATTAGTCTGAGCGTCCAAAAAGGCTGTTAACATATAGTTTACGACCGCACTCATGATACTTCCCTAGCTCGCGCATGTCAAATACTTACGGTTCCATAAAATGTAGTGCGATCGCATTTTGTACAGAGTTATAGCCACGGAGCAGCACTCTAAAGGGTTGAATAAGTGCCATCCGAAACTATTTTGAAAATACATGTTGAAATAGGGTTGACAAGTGGCATCTCTGAGAGTACTATAAACCTTGCGTCTGGACATTGGTACAAACGCAAAGCCGCCGACGAGGCGACTTTTGACGGTCTTTGAAAACTTAGCAGAGTATGAAATACCTTATAAATAGGTAGGGAAGCTTTGCGGAGATGTACTTCAAAAAACAACAGTAATGTTTGGGTCAGGGACTCTGAAACAGCATTGGGCGTTGGTTGAGTGTAACTTTTTCGGAAGATATGTTGAACCCGGGTTCATTGTTTTATAAGACACACATTAAACTCAAGACAATTACAGAGCTTGCTCTGTTAAATTTTGTATGGAGAGTTTGATCCTGGCTCAGGACGAACGCTTGCGGCGTGCCTAAGAAATGCAAGTCGAGCGGAGGACTTCGGTCCTTAGCGGCGAACGGTCGCGTAACACGTAAGCAACCTGCCCCGAAGACCGGGACAACAGCCCGAAAGGGCTGCTAATACCGGATGTGGCCACCTATCGGCATCGACTGGTGATTAAACCGAGCAATCGGCTTCGGGATGGGCTTGCGGCCTATCAGCTAGATGGTGGGGTAATGGCCTACCATGGCGACGACGGGTAGCTGGTCTGAGAGGACGGCCAGCCGGACTGGGACTGAGATACGGCCCAGACTCCTACGGGGGGCAGCAATTAGGAATCTTGCGCAATGGGCGAAAGCCTGACGCAGCGACGCCGCGTGGAGGATGACGTCCCTCGGGATGTAAACTCCTTTTGGGTGGGAAGAAAAAAATGACGGTACCACCTGAATAAGCCCCGGCTAACTACGTGCCAGCAGCCGCGGTAATACGTAGGGGGCGAGCGTTGTCCGAAGTTACTGGGCGTAAAGCGCGCGTAGGCGGGGAATTAAGTGAGAAGTGAAAGGCTGGGGCTCAACCTCATGCAGTGCTTCTCATACTGGTTCTCTTGAGGGCGGTAGGGAAAAGTGGAATGGCTGGTGTAGCGGTGAAATGCGTAGATATCAGTCGGAACACCGGTGGCGAAGGCGGCTTTTTGGGCCGTTCCTGACGCTGAGGCGCGAAAGCCAGGGGAGCGAACGGGATTAGATACCCCGGTAGTCCTGGCCGTAAACGATGGATACTAGGTGTTGGGGGTATCGACCCCTCCAGTGCCGCAGCTAACGCAATAAGTATCCCGCCTGGGGAGTACGGCCGCAAGGTTGAAACTCAAAGGAATTGACGGGGGCCCGCACAAGCGGTGGAGCATGTTGTTTAATACGTCACTAACCGTAGAACCTTACCAAGGCTTGACATCCTTCGACCGCTAGTGAAAGCTAGTTTTCCTCGCAATAGGACGAAGTGACAGGTGTTG
>CAISOI010000725.1 GCA_903886985.1 uncultured Chthonomonas sp. | reverse complement strand
TTAGGCTCGGGGATCAGTTAGAAGTTGGTACAGTATTTATGAATAGATGCGACTTTCTTGACCCTGAACTGTCCTGGGTTGGTGTAAAAGACTCTGGTAGGGGGTGTACCCTTTCAAAAGTTGGCTATGAGTTTTTGACCCGCCCAAAGTCATTTCATCTGCGCACGAAAATATAAATCGTCTTGCCCGAGAGGGCATTCAATATTTGGAGAATTAAGTGAGTTTTAGAGGTAATTGGAACTATCCGACCAGTGTCACATTCGGGGCGGGAAGGATATCTGAGTTGGCGGACCACTGTAAATCTGTTGGAATTGAGCGACCTCTGTTAGTTACGGATCGAGGTTTGGCGAACCTGCCAATGGTCCAGAGTGTATTGGATGCAAATAACGCGTCAGGAGTTCGGACAGGGCTATTTGCAGACGTTCAACCCAACCCCGTGTGGGAGAACGTTGCGGCGGGAATCGATGCGTATCGCTCCGGGGACCACGATGGAGTTATTGCGTTTGGCGGTGGAAGCCCATTGGACGTCGCAAAATCCATTGCCTTCATGATTCCTCAGACTCGTCCTATATGGGATTTTGAGGACATTGGTGACAACTATAAGTTGGCTGTTTCGGAGGGCGTTGCGCCGGTCATCGCTGTGCCGACAACTGCAGGCACTGGCTCGGAAGTAGGGCGTGGGACTGTCATTACGAACGGAGAAACCCATACCAAGAAGATAATTTTTCATCCAACGATGATGCCAATTATTGCGTTGCTGGATCCTGAGTTAACAGTGGGGATGTCGCCACGAATGACCGCTGGTACTGGAATGGATGCCCTCGCGCATAATATTGAGGCGTATTCTGCTCCTGGATATAATCCGTTGGCGGAAGGAATAGCAGTCGAAGGAACCAGACTCATAAAGGAGAACCTCCTAGACGCTTATCGTGACGGTAAGAATCTGGAAGCCAGAACTCACATGCTTGCCGCCGCCGCAATGGGGGCTACTGCATTTCAAAAGGGATTGGGCGCAGTCCATGCTTTGAGTCACCCTGTTGGTGCTCTGTATGACACTCACCATGGATTAACAAATGCTGTCTTTCTCCCTTACGTTTTGACATTTAACAGAGCGGCTCTCGAGACCAAAATAGAGAGACTTGCAGCATATATTGGACTACCTGAATCGACGTTTGAAGCGTTTATTCAGTGGTTGTTGCAACTTCGCAGTGAGCTCGAAGTTCCTCACACACTCAAAGATTTTGGGGTGGGAAATGACAAGTTCGAACTCATGGCGAGGATGGCTGAGGTCGATCCTCCGGCTTCTGGTAATCCCGTTCCAGTAGCATATGCAGAACTTCACCGCTTGTATGAATATTCTTATGAAGGCAATCTGGAGTTTTGAAGCACTTTTGCGAGTACATCTCTCCATTTGAAATGTCATATGGAGAGAGTGCTCTTCAAGAACAAATTATCTGTGACTTACGCTTTCCATTCCGAGTTCTGTAATACAATACGATATCCATCTGGGTCTTCAAAAGTTAGACCCACTTTATCCCAATATGGATTGTAAGATGGGACCGGTTCGTAATATTGCTCCGACATTCGATCTACTGCAGCCTCCCAGTCATCCTTGCATGGCAAATAGAATACTAATAGGTTGTCTTTGGTGGGAGACGGGCCAACTTCGTGACCACGCTGGTGCGTGAATTCGAGGTGGTACGGCGCCCCTGGAATTCCGAGCATTACTCCATCGAATCCGGCATGTTCCTGGAATGTGAACAGAATGTCCATCCCGAGTCCATTATGATAGAACCGAACGACCTCGTCCATTTTGTCCGTCGGTCTCGCGACGCGCATCTTTGTAACTGTTGATATCGCTGAGGTCATTACGAGTATTGGCTCCTATTGGTGGTACAAATCGCGTGAATTGCGGGTTTGACTAGTTGAGACGATCATATTTACCTAGTAAAAACTGGCTCAAACTGATTATGCGATGTCTTTTCTTCTGAGATACAAATCCAATACCGTTAGGGCATCAATACTAATCAGATGTCTGTCTCTTAATGGTCATTCATCGGATTGTTCAAGATATCAACGGGAGCACTCCCAACAGAAACAATCATAACTGTTGGAGCTTTCGATGGATCACCATATTGAAAAATTCCTCCTAAGGCAGGCTCGATGAACTCTTGCCCTCCGTGCGCCGCTTTGTAATCCTTTCCTTGTTGAGTTTCTACGATCTCGCCTTTAGGAGTTGCTTTCCAATACGGTGTTCGCTTGAATTCTACTTTGTTGGGATTGAGTGTAGTACTTCCTGTAACAATATCACCAGTACTAAAAGTATAGACGTAAGGCACCCAGTATTCTGCGGGATTACTTGGCGGATACTGCTTTTCAGTTTTGCACCCTTCCAGAGCAGCATTTCGCATATCTTCTGCTTGCTTAACATATTTTGGTGCAAGTGCTTTGTTTTTGGCATTGTCTCCACCACTTTCGCAGGACAACAGCCAAACTCTTCTTACTCTTAGTGCCACATTGTGTTTTCTTTGCAATGCTTTCCATTTTGCATCGTTAGGCAAGTCTGTGAAAGCTTTGGTAATCGCAGCAGCAAGCCCCTCATTAGTTTGATGGAACTCAGCTACAATCTGAATTTCTTCAACATCTGCTTGTTGATTGGGAGGCTTAGCACGTTCTGCAGCCATTGCTGCATCTGTAAAATTGACAATTTTGCGGAGTATTTTTGTACAGTATGCAGCTGCCAATAGTCCATTAGGATCATTAAGAGCTTGTGTACCTTTGTCGTTGAACCATTGAAGTTTGCCACTTATCTTGTCTACAGACGTAAAACCGTTTGGGTTTTGAATACCGCCTTCTTTGACGGTATCTACATGTTCCGCGTCGTCTTCCAACAATATCAAGGTGTCCATGCTGCCTCCCTCGAGTATTTCTTTGCCAAACAACCAGATAATCACTAGTAGTTTGACCGGGTCATCAGATTACAATTATGTTCATCGATTCAATAGCAGCTCGTCCGGATTTTTGAAATGGTCTTGGCATCGGCTGTGCTTGACCGCGGTCATCTACAGTTCGACATCGTAATGAATAGTTCCCGGGAGTTAGTCCAGGTAACGCGACTGCCCAATGAGCATTGGTTAATCGTAACGGCCAATGCAACGGCTTTCCAGATGCGTCAAATCCAATGGTTCCGGTGGGGACTTGGTTGCCTGGAAGTCCACTCCACTTTGATGGCGGACCCAATATTTTCGCATCTAACCAACGCGATTTGTTAAAGTACGGATCATTGCTATCGGGCATTTTACTTTCTGGTTCGACACATACTTGGACTTTGGCTACCCCTGAAATTCCTACCTGCGCGTATCCCGAAATTAGAATGGGAGAACCCGACTGCGCCTTCGCAGGTACTGACAAAAATGAAGCAAACGATTTCAAAGGGCTGTCGACATCATTATTTTGTTCGGCATAAGTGTCGTTTGCCGCAGGTATGTTGGACAACATTATATGCGACAACCACTTTATTGATTTGAATCCATATGCCTCAGGAACTACTATCCTTACAGGACCGCCACGCTCAGAGCTGAGCCACCCACCATTTAACTTGTAACACAAAATTACTGGAGGCAGGTCAAACGTGTCCTCAAGAACTCTGCCGATGGGTAACGAGCTGCGAAATAATTGCGCAGGATCATCATTGTGGAAACCATAATAGAAAACTCTGCGCAAATTTTCTTTGGGTTGAGTTAGCCAAACAACGTCACGTAGCGGAACGCCTTCCCAGAGCCCCATACCTAACGGGCAACCAAGGTTAAGGCATGTCATTAGCTTTGGAAAACGAACTGCATGTTTGGTTCCGAGCTTAAGGAGTGTGTCGAAATCCAGTGCAGTACCCTGCGCCCGAGTCATTTCGAGCCCAAGAGTTGCATGATGCTCTGGATCGGACATAATTTCAAGTTTCCAGGTATCTCGGGTCAGACCTACTTCGCGTTTCCGACTTATAGGAATAGAGTGTGGTGTAGGATTTCCGCGCGAGACGTCTGTAAAATACTCGGGTCTTGTGAAATAGGGGTCGGGTTGAACTCCGGCTTTGTCGGGGCGTCCTTGCAATATCGGTTCTGAATTTGTGAGGCTGCGAGAGGAGACAACGGAAAGTATCCCCAACTTGAGGAAATACCGTCTTGTAAGATCAAAGTGTTGATCGATAAATGAATCAGGCATCATAAAGATGTGTTCTACATTGTGTTGACAACTCCTTCTTAATAATCATCAATTCCGTTACGTGTGTGTTTTGAGAGACGATGGGACTATGTGAGGTAACCCAATCGATAAGTGAACAAATCGAACATAATAAGAGGTATCGTCCCCAAAATGACTAAGGAATCCCAATGGAAAGTAGTGTAGTTACACCATCGATTATGCCGCCGCCCCGGCGAAGGCCATGGCTATTTGCTGCGGAAATTACCATCGTTTTACTTATCTGTTTCTGGGCTCTAAAATTCAAGTCGAAGTCAGCTCCACTTCCCAAATCGGATCGCCTTTTGCTTACAAGTAAGATAACTATCGATAAGTGGAAGTGGATTTCTGATCGCGAACTCATCACTTTTCAAAAGGTGAGTCCTTCGACCTACCAGTTTGCGAAAATTGACAAAGCAGGTAGCACCGTTCAGCAATTTCCGGTTCCACCCAGCATTGGGGCTGAAATAGACAAGTCGTTCGCAGTAAGGATTTCGCCTGACGGATCAAAAGTTGTCTATTCAGGTTCAAGATTGCAACCCTCTTACAAGGTTTATGATTTCAAATCAAAGAGAGTAACCCGGTGGGATAACCCCGACAAGGAATCGTTTTCCATGTATTGGTTGGAAGATAGTAAGCGATTTGGAGTAATCGAAAAAACGAGTCAAATTGCAAATCTGGTGGTACGCAACATTGAACAACCTTCAAAGGTTATCATCAATCCGATTCTTCCAAGTTCCACTGCACGGTTTCTGGTTGGACCTGTTGTGGGGAGAGAGACAATTGCAAGTGAGAATTCTTCCATCACGAACGCCCTTGATGGAAGTACGACATTGTTTCGTATGTCTTTTGAACATCCTGAGGTTCCTATGACCAAAATGCGGATTGCTGTGCCGTCAAAAGACGTTGTGCGATATATCATTCCAAGATTGGATTGCCGCATTTTTGCCATTGTGACTGAGCATATTGAGCCAACGTATACTTTCAGACCTTCATTTCCACCCTTGAGTCGGGACTATAAAGCAAATAGTGAGCTAATGTTATACAATTCCCGCAATGGTACCTTCAAAAAGTTGGCTGTCAAAGAACATTTGCCATATCAATCGGTGGGAATATACAACGTCGAGTGGATGCCAGGTGAAAAAATGCTTACCTACGTCGCTGACGGGGCGATTTGGCGAGTGTCGGCAATGGATTAATTCTATCTTGTTAACGAACATCTAACCCTGGAAATTCAATTTCTGAAGTCCACAAAAGTACAAAATGCGGACTTCAGAATGGAAGCACTTCAGGCAGGAACTGGCAGTGGACCTGGACCTGACGTTATGGGTGATTTAGGCTTGAAAAGATACATTTCAACAAGATTAGCGATTGGTCCCACCGTAAAGAGAGCAAAGTACGGTGCATGAACATTTTGCGCCAACCGGAATACTCCCTCCATTGCTGCGACAAGGAATGCAACGAGGATTTGCCCCTTCTTTGACGTCACTGTAGTCTTAGGGTCAGTAATCATGAAGAATATAAAGAGCTGATACATTGGTCCTGTAATTGGACCTGCTACTGTCCAAAAATCCTGATGCACGATGACTGATCGTAATGCAGCGAACGCAAAGAATGATGCTACATAGGTCACCGTAATATGGAGCCGTTTCAATCGACTAACGATGACGGAACCTAAGATCCAGATTACGATGTTGGGGCGAATGTCATTTCCAAACTGCACGCTGAGGGTCGCTATGAAGTCGTGGGCTAAGAGCAACATAGCGCATATGCCAAAGTTTGACGGATTCCATATGTGTTTGCCATTTACGCGCAACACATATTTGGAGGTTATGCTGAGGGCTGCACAGAGTGCATAGGGCCAGGCCACATTCGTATGAATGAGGATGCCGACAGAAATTCCCGATACCCATGCACTTGCAAAATGGGGCGGTTTCCCGTACACAAGTTTTCCAAGCACGACCTCGAATAGAATAGAAGTGATGACGGCGGCTGCAAAGAATCGCCAACTCTCAACGACACCACCTGCAAGCTGTGCAGCCAGAACAACCGAACTTACAAATAGTGGTGCAATCCAGCGTTGGTCAAATTTGTAACCTGACTTTGCGGGCTGCTTTACTCCGGGAATTATTTCCGTTATGTCACCGTGACTACCGGTTGAGGAAGATTGATTGGGTGAAATTTGAGTACTCATTACTGCTCCTTCAACTTCATTACTTTGTCGATCTCAAGCTTAGTTAGGGTTTGGGATGTTCCACCGGGCCAACTTACAACTGCCTTTTCGACCAATGGGGTTTTACCCAAACCAAAATGGAGCCTGTGATCATTTTGAGAGCAAAAACCGGTGCCAGCAAAAACCCCTTGCAACTGCTGCTTGCCGCCCCAATAAAGCGTGACCGTTGCTCCAATCGCGGAACGATTAGTCTTAGTGCCTTCGAGATCAAATCCGATCCAATGGTTTTCCGGAGCTACACTGTTTTTGTAGAGCAGTAGGGGTCCGTTCTGGTTTGCTGTAACCACATCAAGCACCCCTCGATTCCATAGATCACCTAGTGCAACCGAACGCCCGTCAAAGAGGTCCTTTGCTCCTACTGTTTGTGAGACTTCTAAAAATTTACCTTGACCATCATTCATCCAAACACGCTTTTGCTGATATCCAGATAGGCTCATATCCTTCATGTCGGGCCATTTGGACGCATCTGAGATGATATTGGCATTGGCTCCAGTTATCTGTGAGTAGTCATACCAGTAACTCTTATTCGGATTGGCGGAGACGTATCCGTTCACTAGATATATGTCAAGAAATCCGTCGTTGTTCAAGTCTCCAAATTGTGCCCCAAAACTCCATCCGCCAAGATCTATCCCAAATTGCTTTGCGAGATTGTCATATTTAACTCTTTCGCCAGGCTTACCAACTTGCGGTGTCCAAAGGTTATTTCCCTGAATGATCTGTCCTTCTTCAGAAATGTTCGAGACATAGATTGCGAATGATCCGGAATTTAGAACATCCCCTACAGAAACATTCATCCCGCTTTTGGGGCCACCGCTGAATCTGTTGTAATAGAGCGTTTCTTGACCAACTTCCTTAAAGCCTTTGCCGTTTTGATTTTCCCAAATTTCTGAATAGCCAAAGTCGTTCGCAACGAACAGGTCAGGATAGCCTGATCCCCGTAAATCTGCGGCAGTCACTGCAAGCGCCCATCGATGACTGTCAATGCCCATCTTCTGGGTTACGTCTTCGAAAAGGTTACCGGTATTGTGAAGCAGAAATTTGCGTCCACCATTTTTGGCGTACTCAAAACTGTCCTGCATGATCCGGAGGTCCTTAAGGTGCCAGAGATCGATATCTTCCCTGTAGTATCCACCGATGAACAGATCGAGTTTGCCGTCATTGTCATAATCCACCCAGCAGGCTGAATTTGCGTTGATCCACTTTGGCAGACCCACTTGGTTACTTACGTCGGTGAAATGGGCGCCTTTATCGTTGTGAAAGAGGACCGGCTTGCCCCACTTGTAGATGAATAAATCTTCATAACCGTCATTATCATAATCACCCCAGATAGCGCCCATGGCACATCCTGTGTTGGGAGCGTTAATATCAGCAAGCCCGACATCTTTAGTAACGTCCTGAAATTTACCGTTATGTAGGTTGTGGTATAAATGACAAAGTGAACCTTCCCCACTATTCGTTACAAAGATATCTGGCCAACCATCGTGATCATAATCGACAATGCTTACTCCAGCACCCATCGCAGCAACATTGGGCAAAATCGATGCAAGTTTGGGGTCGAGTTTGGGAGAAGTATGCTTGAAATCGATTCCGGATTGTTTAG
>CAISOI010000724.1 GCA_903886985.1 uncultured Chthonomonas sp. | reverse complement strand
TGGCGTGTTTCGCTCATACACAAGGTGTCGACCAGTCTTCAAAGTACCGGCACCATTACCCGCCATAAGGATTGGAAGATCATCATGGTTGTGTCTGTCTCCGTCTGAAATACCCGCACCGTAGACAATCATTGAGTTATCCAATAGTGTGCCCTCATTCTCTTTGATACCCTGCATCTTCTCAAGAATGTAAGCAAGTTGCTCAACATGGAACTTGTTGATTGCTGCGACCTTCTTTAGCTTATCTGGATTCCGTTGATGGTGAGAAAGATCATGATGGCCCTCAGGAATTTCGATATTACGATAACTCCTGTTGCTTCCGTCATTGGCAAACATATAAGTACACACTCGGGTGATGTCTGCTTGGAAAGCAAGAACCATCATATCGCCCATCAAGCGAAGATGATCGCCGTAGTCCGCTGGAATTCCATTCGGCTTGATATCCATCGTAGCTGCCTTGGCATTCATGGCCTCAACTTTTGTCAATCTCTCTTCGATGTCTCGAACGCCCTCGAAATATTCGTCCAACTTCTGCTTGTCATGTGCACCAAGTTTCGTTTTCATCCTAGCGGCATCTTCCATCACAAAGTCAAGAATACTCTTGTTGTAAATCGCACGACGAGCGCGACTTTCAGCGGTTTCATTAGGGTCAGAGCCACCGAACAGTCTTTCGAAAACCAATCTCGGATTGACTTCTTTTGCGACCGGGGTCGCTTCCCCGCGCCAAGATATGTTTGATGAATAGGCGCAGCTATATCCAGAATCGCAATTACCCGCCATTCCTCCGCGCTCACATCCAAGTTCCAGCGACGAAAGCTTCGTTAAATGCCCGACATGTTGCGCCGTAAGTTGATCTGCCGAGATACCATTCTTTATGTCAGCGCCGGCCGTCTTCCTCGGGTGGCAGCCAGTCAGCCATGCAGCAACCGAACGGGCATGATCTCCAGCACCATCCTGAAGCGCAAATGCATTGTGCTGAGCTAAACCAGAAATAACATTTATGCTGTTCTTAACCTTAGCAAGCGGCTGTAGCGTTGGAGTCAATTCGAACGTACCCTCAGTCGATGGCCGCCACGTCTCCATATTCACACCGTTCGGCACAAAAATAAATGCCATTCGATTGGGCCTAGTCTTAGCGGCTGCACTAGCAAGAACCTTTGAAGGAACCATCGCTTCCAATAGAGGAAGCGCCATTACTGTTCCTACACCCTTTAGGAAGGTGCGGCGATCTATCATAGGTTCATATCGGCTGTTCATTTTTGTCCTCCATCACCACGTCGCATTCGAAAAGGATCACTATTGACTATTCCCTGTAACAGGGCGGAAAATCGATAACTGTCTTTGGCAGATGATTTAACAATTGCATCTACTGCACATTTATCATAATACTCTAAACCACGACCTAGAGCAAACGTCATTAGTCGGTCCGTAAAACACTTGGCAAATTTGTCTTTTTGAGACAGCAAAATCGCCTTGAGTTCCTTCGGACCATTAAACTTCTTGCCATTTGGTAAGACGCCAGACGAATCAACATCCTGCTTACCATCCTTAGTTCTCCAACCACCCGTAGCATCAAAGTTCTCAAGTCCAAATCCTAAAGGATCCATCTTTGAGTGGCAAGATGCACATCCCGGATCTTTTCGATGCCGTTCCATCTTAACACGAAGCGTCTCTGCAGCCACAGGTCCCTCTTCAACAACCAATGGAGGCACATTCGGTGGCGCTGGTGGCGGCGGCGTTCCCAAAATCTCTTCCAAAATATACTTGCCACGTTTAACTGGAGAAGTACGGGTCGGGTTAGAAGTCACTGTCAAAACACTACCTTGACAGAGGATCCCACCACGCTCATCGCCCGTTAGAGCGACCCGCTGGAATGCATCCCCATGCACATCTGGAATACCATAATGCTTTGCAAGTCGTTCGTTCAAGAATGTATACCTTGAATCGATGAAATCGATGATGGACCGATCTTCTTTGAAAATCGATTCGCAGTACATCTCAGTTTCACGCTTCATACTAGCTTTCAACTCATCGTTAAAATCAGGAAATCTCTGTTGATCTGGATTAACGATAGCAAGTGTTCGTAAGTGAAGCCACTGTGCCGCAAAATTGTCAACTAACGCACGCGCTTTCGGATCCTTGGTCATTCGTTTTATTTGAGAAGACATCACTGCAGGATTATGCAATTTATTTTGCCGTGCCAGAGTGAGCAACTCATCATCAGGCATGCTGCTCCACAAGAAATAAGACAATCTGGAAGCGAGCTCGGTATCAGTGATCAAATGTTTAAAATTAGGATCATCCGGCTTTGGATCAGTCTCCACATGAAAAAGAAAATTAGGGGAGACCAATGCCGCCTGACAGGCAACCTGAACTCCACGATCAAACGACTCGCCTTGATCCATAACCAACTTAACATAGCGCGTGAGCCGGTTCACTTCATCTGCTGTTACTGTTCGTCGCCAGGCACGTGGTAAGAAGTTGGACAGTATCGCGCGAGCTGCTTCTAACTCTTTGCCTGCTTCAGGTTCCCTAGCAATCAACCGAGTATGACTTTCAGGTAGAGGGTTAGGACGCTCTTTCAAGGGGCCAACAATATCAAGACCAATTACAACCAAGTTTCGATCTCTGCGCTTAGGGTTCTTTTCATTGGCATCGTAAAAATCGTTCAGGAACGCAACTACAACCTTGCGCTTCCCTGCGGAAAGATGAACTTTCGATTCCATCACTTGACCGTTATCGTCTTCAGCTTTGATGGATTCCGTTTTGAGTGCGGTCCCATCCAGTTTTAAGGAAGTCTTTACAAGATCCGGACCAGCTTGCTGACCAGTTACACGTGCTCGAATAACATAATCGCTCTCACGCGGAAATTCATAGTTTACAAAGGCTTCCCCATTCGTAGCAAGAACGACACCATTATTCAATGGGTTTGAGGGCGTACCTGCGATCGACAAGTCTTTGCCATTGTAATGCTTCGGAGGACCTTCAGGACCATCAATCCAGATCGCGGCTTTGGATACTTTCTCTGCAGCAGAAAGGTACTTCTCCATCAAAATTGGAGAAACGGAAAGGACATCACCAATATTGTCAAAACCATATCCGACATCATCGGATGGGAAATCGTCGGCCGGTCTCAGAGTAATTCCGAACAGATCGCGGACAGTGTTGTTGTATTCTTCTCGATTAAGACGTCGGAGGGTAACTCTACCTGGGTCCTTGATCAGACAGACCGCAGAACTAAGTGTTGAGTCGATCCAAGCAACCATTTTGCTGCGTTCAGCTTCGGTGGGAGTTGGAGAGCCCGCAGGAGGCATTCTCTTAGATTGCAAGTTCTCCGAGGAATGCTCCCAAGTTCCCCTCGCTTTTATAACGGAATCGACCGTTTTAAACGCTTCGAAGTTAATCCCGGCAGTGGATACAGTCTTTCCATGACAACCAGCGCAGTATTTCTTAACCAAAGGTGCAATCTCTTTGGCATATGCCGCAGAAGTGACCGCTGATGCCGCAGACGGTGCAACTTCGCTAACTTTTGAACTCTTTTTGCCAGTCTGAGGAGTATATACAACCACTCCAGCAACCAGGGCCGCGGTAGCGCAAATTCCCGTTAACGAAATAAAAGAACGTGTTAAAATCAATCTAAATCCTGTCGACAGGCAGCGTGGTTACAGAGGTCGACCTTCGTCATCTACAATGTTGTCTTGCGGAATGACCTCAAAAGTTGTTACAAAATACCTGTACTCGTCTATTATCGCTTCAACAATAGCTTTTAGACGGGTAAGTTTCAAGTCTCGTTTCAAAAACGGCTGAGTGTTATTACCATCTGGCCGAATGGTAAGAGTGACTTCGTTCTTGTCTCCCCCTACAGATTCCGCGGACGCAATCCAGCCAGAAGGAAGACCAGTAGTAAGAAAGACAACTCCTCCCTTATATCCTCCGGAACGATCTATCTTAATCTTCATCTCAACACCCTTACGAGGATGTACGCGCACGGGTCCGCTATCTATTCTTTCAAACTTCACATCCAAACTCGGACGAACTGACAAAATTGACTGGGTTCTTTCAGTATATCTTGCTTGATTGTTCATCACATATTGTTCTTCTGGCTTTGCGCGATAAAAGTGGAGCGTCTTATCGTCAACGGTAACTCCAACATTCACATTGATTGGTATGTCACCAACCTTTGCATTCGGTGAAGCAGTGAAAATGATAAATCCTTGGTTTCGATCCGGCGGGAATTCGATGGACTCGGCGGTCACGCCGTCTGGTAAATTCTCAGCCGATATAGACAAGTTTCCCGCAGTTCGCTCTCGACGAGTAATGAGAACTTCAGCTGCAGTCTTTCCCCCTGCCCTCAACGTTATCGTATCTGGGCGTAGAACAGCCACCACGTTGGGTTGAGCAGGTCTCGCCTCAACATAATATACGTAGTCATTTCCAAACAGAGCGCCCGTTTCTTGCACACGCACCGTATAAGTCTGTTTACCTGCGAGCTTAACTACTGTCCGCTGCTCAGGCTCTACACGTGCCACCTGTTCACCTTTTGCGTTCAGAACCTGCACCACCACATTTGCTGGTGAACCAAGCTTCGTAGAATAGGACTCGAACTCCAATGATGTGTCCTGCGGAAGATCCACGGTAAATGTCTGAGGCTCAGCGCGATCTAGTCGACCTGTGAAACCGCAGGGAAAAGTTCCTGCCACAGGTTTCCGAGCACTGAAAGTATTGATCGTCAATGGAGTAACAAAGACTTGCTGACTTCCTTCCGGCGTACCGATAAGTTGAAGGCCCCAACCAGCGGCAGGCTCTACCGTACAATCTTTCACCCCACCCGGCAGATTCTTTCCTATTAGGCGGAGGTTCGATTTCTTCCCACCGGTAAGTGCAGGCGGATATGCGACAGTGTCGTATCCGACTTGTCCCATCGACATTCTGTAGACACTGCCAGGGTTACCCCTACCGAGAATATCCCGAACTTCCAGCGTGTAGTCTCCATCCTTCTGGCACATCCAGTCAATCAGAGGATCCAGCTCAAAGTAACCATGGTTTTCTTGTATCTCTTTACCGGTATTGTCATACAGCCGCAAGTTCGGATTGAAGAACATTTGAGTCAAAATATTGTAGCGAAAACCTTTGAGATTAAAGACTAGTCTCTGCCCCTGCTTTGCCGTAAATTTGAAGAAATGGCGTTCATAATTACCCGTAATACTCCCATTGGCAATGCATGGCAGTTGAACAGTCGGTGCCGTCTCAAGTGTCCCTGGAGCGCCGGTTATCTCAGGAAGATTTCCGACTTCGAAAAGTCCAACCGTACTAACGCCTTTGGGGTTAGAAACCCGTACTTCATAAAGACCCGGCTTTGCATCTGGAGAGATATTCAGATGTGCTGACACGCGACCGGCTCGCGCCATACCTTGTAGGTATTGCGTTACTTTTGTAGATTCGTCAGCACTGAGCGGAGCCTGCCGGACCTTAACCATACGCTCGACAACATCGGACCATTGTTGGGGCGTTAAACTTCTGTTGGAGGGAGAGCGCAACTCGTGACAACTGCCGCACTTGTTCTGCCATACCGGCTTATGAGTCTCATCCGGTTTTCCAACTGAGGGATCAACTTTCCCGGTCAAGTAGGGAGAATTGACAATAAATGTATCTGCACCCGTTAGGTTACTGCCGCGCAGTTCCACCTCAACAGAGGTACCCACCTTGCCGCCAATAGGATAAAGTGTGTTAAGACGCGGGATTTGTGCTGATGCACAGACTGTCAGAGTAACTGATCCTATTACTGCGAACGATTGCAAAACTGAAGACCATACACTCAGATTTCTCACGATTTAGACCCCGATTTGATCTTAGTCTTGCCAGCGGTCGGCTTCTTAACAACAGGAGCGGGTACAACTGCTACGGGCAACGGGGGCATCGCCAGTGTAGTTATCAGCTTCTCAGCATCGACATCCCATACCCAAATCGATCCATCACGCCCACCGCCGGCGCCAATTTTGCCATCGGTATTGAGCGCAACCGCATAAACAGGAT
The DNA here is from genome assembly GCA_903886985.1 of uncultured Chthonomonas sp. Taxonomy (GTDB): domain Bacteria; phylum Armatimonadota; class Chthonomonadetes; order Chthonomonadales; family CAJBBX01; genus CAISOI01. The sequence continues at coordinate 600 of CAISOI010000724.1, read as the reverse complement.
GATTAGCATCATGGAAGGTCTTCATTCTGTTTCCGTTGTTCATGTCCCAAACACTGACGGTCTTATTCTCTCCGGCAGTGATGAGACGTGCTCGGTTTCCCGATGCGCCCATTCCATTAACGCCGCCTTCATGAGCGTCTACTCTACGGATAAAGTAACCGCCCCACGCTTTGGTCTTCTGGTTCCGGTAAACTCCCCACCAATACAGCCGACCATCCAAACAAGAACCAACCATCTGGGTACCGTTTGACAACCATGCAAGCCCAGTCAATCCCGCTTCCGGCTGATCAAAGTTGACAATCACTTTTTTGGTAGATTCTTCCCAGACCTTTACCATCTTGTCGAGACTACCTGTAATGAAAAGACCATCTTTTCCTGGCGAAAACGACGCCGCAATCACCCTACCGTTGTGCTCGTCCAAAACGTTACGTTCTTTCCCTGTGATAGACGGTACAAAACATGCCTTATTATCATCGGAAGCAATTAGCATACTAATGCCATCTGACTTGAACTCAATCGCTTCAATGTTGTCGGAATGCTCTGCCAGCAACGTGACGGGTGTAGATCCGTTTAAAGTCCACAAGGACACTTTGCCGTTCA
>CAISOI010000723.1 GCA_903886985.1 uncultured Chthonomonas sp. | reverse complement strand
CTCCGATTGTTGAGAATTTGATGGTGACTCTTCTGAATAAGAATTCGGAAAAATAGACAGGAACAAGTGACATGTCAGGAAAATTGCAGAAAATTCGAGTTATAGATTCGCATACCGGTGGAGAACCGACGCGGATCATCATTGAAGGTGGTCCTGTTCTTACAGGGGATACTATTGCTGAAAAGCGACTAGATTTCACCGCGAATTTTGACCACTACCGTTCGGCAGTTGTCCAGGAACCACGGGGTTCGGATGTGCTGGTCGGCGGAATTTTGGTCAAGAGCGCAAATCCTGAATGTGTTTCGGGAATAATATTTTTCAATAACGCAGGCATGTTATACATGTGTGGTCACGGAACCATTGGTTTGGTGTCGACATTGGCATATCTTGGAGAGCTTGGTCCTGGCGACCATAAATTTGATACTCCCGTAGGCGTGGTCAGTGCACACCTATTTGAAGATGGGAGAGTGGCGGTCCAAAATGTCCCCAGTTATCGCTACCGAAAAGATGTGCCGGTCGATGTTCCGGGAATTGGCCCGGTAAAGGGCGATATAGCCTGGGGTGGTAACTGGTTCTTTTTGATTTCCGAGCACGGTCAATCACTTGTCATCGAGAATGTGGAAGCTTTGACGAACTACACGTGGAAAATCCGGTTGGCACTGGAAGCTGCGGGCATATCGGGTGTAGACGGAGGATTGATTGATCATATTGAGCTATTTAGTCCATCTCCAAATTCAGATGCCGACAGCAGGAACTTTGTCCTTTGTCCGGGCAAGGCGTATGACCGATCCCCATGTGGTACAGGCACCAGTGCAAAACTTGCCTGTCTTGCCTCCGACGGGAAACTGCTCCCAGGTGAGGTTTGGCGGCAAGAAAGCATTATCGGGAGCATATTTGAAGGCAGTTTTCAGGAGTCCGCTGAGGGTGTTATTCCCACAATTATTGGCACAGCATCTATTACATCGGATTCAACATTAATTCTGGATTCCGCTGATCCATTCTGCTGGGGGATTTAGTCCATGCAGAGTGGTGGCAAGAGTGTGGTAGTTATTGGGGGCGGCATTGTGGGTCTCTGTTCCGCCTATTACCTGCTAAAGGCAGGGCATTCGGTGACTATTCTGGAGCGCAATGGCCCGGAAACGGACGGTTGTTCGCTCGGGAATGCAGGAATGGTGGTACCTAGTCATTTTGTGCCGCTTGCCGCGCCAGGCATGATCCAGCTGGGTATGCGAATGATGATGAATCCAGAGAGCCCATTCACCATTCGCCCGCGATTGAATTCGCAGCTTGTCAAATGGGGATTTCAGTTCATGCGGAATTGCACCGATGCCCACGTCAAGCGTGCGTCCCCCATTTTGCGAGACATGAATCTAGCCAGTCGCAATCTCTACACAGAACTGCCAAGCGAAATTGGTGATTTTGGACTTCAGCAACGCGGACTGCTTATGTTGTGTAAAACCAATTCGGCATTTACGGAGGAGAAGCACCTAGCCGAGCGTGCTCGGGCATTAGGACTATCTGCTGATCCGCTGGCACCAGAAGAAGTTGCTAAGTTGGATCCGGGGATTCGGATGGATGTCGCGGGTGCAGTCTACTTTCCGCAGGATTGCCATCTGTCCCCATCGTTATTGATCGCAAAACTGAAGATGGCGATCACAGGCATGGGGGGGCAGATTCTGTGGAACAGCCGGGTGACGAACTGGCACACGCGAAATGGAAATGTGAGACGTG
>CAISOI010000722.1 GCA_903886985.1 uncultured Chthonomonas sp. | reverse complement strand
AGGAATGGACGTAGTCCAAGAATTTGCCAAATCTGAAAAGATGCCTGACATCGACAGCTTTATAGTTCATGGTGCTTCCAAGCGCGGTTGGACCACGTGGCTGGTCGGCGCAAGCCAAGATAAGCGCGTTAAGGCGATTGCTCCTATGGTGATCGACACTTTGAATGTGATCAAACAGATGCCTCATCAGCTGGAAGCCTTTGGCGGAAAGCCGAGCGAACAGATTGGTGACTACTCAGCTGGCGGAATGTTGACCATGTTGAACTCTCCACGCGGCAAACGCCTAATGGAATTGGAAGACCCGATCAGTTACAAAGACATCCTGACATTGCCAAAATTAATCATCCTTGGCACTAACGATCGGTATTGGGCGCAAGACGCTCTTAACCTCTATTGGGATGATCTTAAGGGACCGAAATGGGTTACTTACACTCCAAACAGCGGTCACGGTTTGGAAGATAGGGAACATGTTTTCGCTACTTTGTCGTCTTATGGTCGTATGATTGCCGGTGGCAAGAAGTGGCCAAAAATGACCTGGGGTTACCAACCAGAATCTGAAGGCACTAAATTGAGCGTAAACAGCGACACGAAGTTGGTTGGCTTCCGCCTTTACCATGCTTCTGCACCGACCCAAGACTTAAGAGATGCCAAGTGGTCGTTTGAAGAGATTGCCCCAACGGGCAAGACGGCGACCGCAACATGGAAATCTCCAGAATCAGGTTATACCGCTGTATTTGGTGAAGCAATTTATGAATTGGAAGGGCAGAAATACAGTATTTCCACTCAGGTCCGAATTTTGGGCAAGGGCAAATAGTGTAGCTGTCTCAACTTATTCATTCCAGTAACATACGCCCGATTCCGCGCCGTAGTGATTGTATCAGGCGAGCGGGTCGGGCGGTCTGTTTTGTAAGTGCGATGAGATTGTGAGAGTTTATGATTAGTATGAAGAACATGAAGCGAGCGAATGTATTGAGAAACGAAAGTCATCGGGAATTGAGAAAGCCAGTAACGATTGTCGCAACGATCGGGGTTGTGGCACTCCTGGGTGCAATCCAAGGTTGTGGTGCTCCTGACCTCAGCTCAAGCTCACGATCCAACAGCTTCGATCAAGGTCTATCCGGCAATTATAGTGGTGCCAATGGATCGGGAAGTCGGCAGAACGGTGGACTTGCTCCCAGAGGACGAGGTACCTACGCTCGGTTCGAAACGAGTTTCGAGATTCGTGACCTTCAGGGAAACCCTTTTGACGTCAGCGAAAACGATGTGCAGGTCTCCTTCCAAACGCCAGACAATCGCAGTGTTCGAGTTCCCGCGTTTTACGACGGTAATAAGTTGTGGCGAGTGAGGTTTACTGCCGATGCACCCGGACGATACTCCCTTGGTCGTATCCAAAATAATGGCCATGACATTCAACCGGAACGCATAGAGCGTAAAGATTTTGATGCTTCTGGATCCCCTCAGGCTGGGTTTGTTCGCCATGATACGAAGGACAAACAGAGGTTTGTTTTTGACAGTGGCAGCAACTACTATCCGCTAGGACATAATGTCGCTTGGAGTACTCCAAAAGTCGATGAATCTGCGACGAAGAGAAGTGCTGTGATGGAACAAAAATCTGCTCCACCGGATGTGAACCCTAACGTAAAACAAGATCCGCTGAACTTGAAACCGATATTTCCGACGTCACCGACATCTCCAACATCGACTGCGTCATCCGGAGCATCTGGCACCACCAATTATGCAGCAGACTACTCAGCAATCTTTGACAAGATGTCGCAATCCGGTGAGAATTGGTCTCGAGTTTGGATGACCGCGTGGGATGGCAAGAGTCTCTTTTGGTCGCAGAAAAACAAGCTTCCTGTAGGTCAGTTTGATCTCGAAGCTGCGCGTCGAATGGACAGCATAATAGATGCAGCGGAAAAAAACAGTATCTACCTTCAAGTGGCACTATTTCATCATGGTCAGTTCAGCACCAAGACGGATGCGAATTGGGATAAAAACCCTCTGAACAGTAAGAATGGTGGGTTTCTCTCTACGCCAGACGAATTCTTCTCGAACTCCCGCGCCATAAACCTAACCAAATCGATGGCGAGATATTCGGTTGCCCGATGGGGATATTCGCCGAACATAATGGCGTGGGAACTGTTTAACGAAGTGGAAAACACCGATGCTGCGACACATAAACATCTAGATGAGATTGCACAGTGGCACAATGGAATTGCGAGTTTTATCCGCACCCAAGACCCAAACAAGCACTTAATTACGAGCAGTTCTGGCACAGATGCTGCGACTTTCGGAAGAGAACTGGATTTCTATCAACTCCATCGATATGCCGCGGACGCCTATGCCTCCGCTGCAGATGTTGATGTGCGAAAGTCCGACCGGCCTGTCTTTATTGGGGAATTTGGACCTGATAATGAAGACATTAACAAGTCTGACTTTCTACACACATCTTTATGGTGTGGATTGGCGAGCGAAGCTGGAGCGGCATGTCAGTCTTGGGATTCGGCAGTAATTGATAAGTCAGACCTCTACAGTCAGTATCGACCGGTTTCTGATTTCATCCGCCAGTCTGGGTTTATCTCAAAAAAGAATATGACGACCGGTCCCATTACTGTGGATAGTGGCACAAAGAGCGATCTCATCCTAAATCCAGGATCCAACTGGGGAGTCACATCTCCATCTGAGTTGAATGTCCTCTCTAATGGCTGGGTTTCCGGCCTAGGCGGTACGTCAAAATATCTTGCTGCAGCTAGTGCAGGCACACCGACTTCTTCCTCTTTGAGCCTGAAAACCGATTGGACTCAGGCGGGCAATTTCAAAGTAACAATTGACAAAGCGGCCCCTTCAGGTGCGCATGTGACTTTGGCTATCGATGGCGTTACAGTAGGCGAAAAGGATATACCGGGAGCTGGCGGATCAAAAACGATTTTGGAATCGAAGGTGCCTCAAGGCAACCACACTATTAAGTTGGCAAATACCGGCAGTGGTTGGGTGATCCTTAAGAATCTGACCTTTGAGAATTATGCTTCGTCCGTTGGGGCAGTAGGGAAGTCGAGCAAGGAATATGGAATTGCCTATCTCTACAAGCGAGATAGCTCCAAAAAGGGCGACGTTACCGCCAAGATTTCGGTGCCGACAATTCAGACCGGCGAATATAAAATCACGTGGTGGGATACTGTTGCCGGCAAGACAGTGGCGGAGAATGTAGTCACAGCGGACGCATCAGGGCTAACAGCCGAATCACCGAAATTCGAAAATGATATCGCCTGCTATTTCAGCAAGTCGAACCAGAAGTCGCAAAAGTCTCAAGACAAAAAAGACAAGGGCGCAGCAATCAAAACTAAGTAGCCCGGCGTTGCAGAGTTTCTTACTGTGATGTAAAGTACCACTATGAACATGAAACTCTGCGATACCGTACTTGAAACCATCGCCGATAATGAACTTATTTCCGCCGGAGATCGTGTTCTAGTTGCGGTTTCGGGTGGGCAAGATTCCTGCGCACTACTGCACTGCCTCGTTCAACTTCGACAACAGTTAACATTCGAAGTAATAGCCTGTCATCTCGACCACGGCTTTAGGGGTTTGGAATCCGCTCAAGATCGAGAATTTGTAGAAGAGTTTACCCTTGAATTAGGTGTCCCCTGT
>CAISOI010000721.1 GCA_903886985.1 uncultured Chthonomonas sp. | reverse complement strand
GGCATGAGAATTGTATGCTCATAGGGTGCGGCAAACAGACTCGTCCAAAAACCAAAGGTTAGTTCAGCGACTACCCGACCAGGCTCAATACGCTTGCCGTGATTAACAAGTTCTGTCTTTGCCCGACCAACCTTGCTGATTTCGTTCGGTCCCAATAGTGTCGGGTCATCAAACCAGAAAGCATTTTTTGTGTGCCTATGAATGGCATAGTTCATTGCATTTCTGAGCGAGATTTCAACGCACTGCAATGAGGGATACATAGCCTCACAGAGCGCAATATTCCAAAAATATCTTCCGAGCGAGTCCAGTTCATCCTTGTCAGCAGTATCCGTGTATGGCGAAAGACGCTTTGGAGATATAGATTTTTGAAGTTCTAGCCACAAAGTTCTAGCCGGATTGTGCGTTTTCGCCATATTTTATGTTTAGACCGCCCTCAGATGTGGTAGAATAAGTTAGTTGTCTTCGATGGAAACATCGAGGTAGGATATTAGAGGAGCGTTCCTTCACGGGAATGACTCCTCTTCTAATTTTTTAGTCCTCTAAAATAAACCGCACCGTACTCTTGTCATCAGCGCCTATCTGTTCTTTCAGCCAGTTCTCGAACCGTTCTCGCATATCATCGGCTTTGAGAGGCGTTCCATCCCCGACCACCTTCTTTGCAAACGCTTGAGCCTTCACAGCGCGGCGTTTGAGTCCGCTCAATACCGTGTTTATCGCGCTAACAAAAGCATCGGTGATGTCGGTAGGCAGGGCTTTGTCCGCGAGGAACTTGTCCATTAAGGCGCGGGAATCTGGAGTGAGCAAATCCAATGACGCCTTGACCGAGGGGTCGTCTTGCAGTTCACTGAGAAGTTGCCGTTCCCAGTTTGCGAGAAGCGCCCCCGATTCCGTCTCACACAGGGCAAGCATATCCAGCGCAGTCTCGTCTTCCTTGCTATCGATGGGATTGAAATTACATCGTGGGCAAAGTGACCTTGCGTTCTTCAACAAGTCATCATCGGAGCAACCATTACAAGATTTCAGAATGTCTATCTTACTCTGAATATCCGCCAGTTTGCCTCTGCCTAACGCTTTAACGTGTGCGAGTCTGTTCAGCCGTTTGAGATTCGCGCCATTTACTAATGCTACCTTGCGTTTGTCTGCTTCCTTATCCAGCCGATGCCGCTTATGAAGGTCATGGTAGGTTTTCAACGATGCTGAGACAGTATCCGCCAGCAGGGTTGTGATTTGCGCCTTTTCTTGGACGAGAGTTTTCGGCTGACTGTAGACGCCATTCAATGCCGTCTTGAGTTCGTCCAACTTGCCATAGAAAACCGAACTACGGTTCTCCAACACCCCCGCCAATCGCTCGACGGCGCCTATCTTGGCTTGCGTCTGGGCTTCTCGTACAAAATCACGAACCCCGGTCAACGCCTTACAGATGGCAAGGTGTTTTTCGAGGTCGTCAATTTCAGGGGGCAGTATCCGAAGATTCTGCATCTTCGCCTTGGTGTTGATAGGTTGCAGGTAGTACTCCATCGCCCGTTGCGCGATTCCGAAGGATTTGCAATGGGTCTCTATCGTGGCATTGGCTTCCTCAGTAATGAAGGGGAGGGGAGACTTAAACTCCTCCGCCTGTTCCACAAGGTCATTGATGTTCTGCAAAACCTTAGTACCGAAATCCCGAATAGCGTCGTCATAGGTATTGGCGTTCGCCAGAAGTCCCGTGTTCAATTTGAATATCTTGAAGAGACGACGCCAGGTATCAAGTGGAATCTCGCTCGGTCTGCTGATGCGGGTGACGGCTTCGTGTGACTTGACCTCCAGATAGAACTCCCGCAGGTTCGTGGCGTCGTACTTCTTGCTGTTTTTCCCGAACACATGAAGGTCGCCGTCGCGAATGCCCGCCGCCAAAACCACCAGTAACCACTCCGCTTCAATGCGTTCGCCCTTAAACCACCATTTGTCGTCCACCTGTTCAAACAACTCACTGCCATTGATGTATTGTCCCGCTCCCAGCAACTTCAAGCGGTCTCGAAGTTTGGCAAGCCAGGGTGACTGATCCGGCGTAACCGCTCCATCCTTGTACAGCCCTAAAGCGGTCAGCGCCGCCTGCCCGTTGTGCGTCACCATCCCAACCTCGCAGAGAATCTCGATAGCGGACTGTGCGTTCTGCGCCCTCGTCCCTTCCTGAATTCTTACGGTAAAAGCCGGATAGTCCGGATATTTGCTACTGAAATGCGGCGCAAACATCGCCTGTGAGATGGTATCGAACCGAGTCTTGAACAGGGCATTGGCTTTGTTCGGATCAAGCTCCATTACCCAATCGCGAAAACGCTTGTTCTGCCCATTCCATTGAACGCGAACCCACTCTCCAGCATTGTCGGCGAAAGCGGGAGCCAAGTCACTGAGCAGGTTGTTCGCAATGTTGTCAAAGGAGTTCCTATC
>CAISOI010000720.1 GCA_903886985.1 uncultured Chthonomonas sp. | reverse complement strand
TGTAGCGTTTAGATAATGCACTTGTATCCACTAAATAGACGTCCGACACTACCGGCGCTCATCAACTATTGTTTCTGAGAGTGGTCGCCCGACTATTGTAACTGGCATAAAATCTACAGTTTGAACATTACAGCGAGGTTTGACACTCTTCAAAAGTCCGGCGTCAATGAGTGACTGCGTTACTTTCATTTCTTCTGGGGAGTATTCAAGCGTTATACGGCCGTTTGGGTTACTCATTGTGATTGGTAGGGGTTGACCATTCCATTTTTGCAGAATTGCTTTTCGGCCCTTGTTTGATGGTATTCCTCGACATAATGATCGTCCCTTCCCTTAGTCCAAAACGCGCTTAGGCAACTTTGTTTGATAAAAAGAGTATACCAGTTTGGCAAGGAGCCGGTATCCGGTCGCACTTTGCAGAAAAGAGTCCTGCCGCTCCTCCACTGCCAACCACAAACATGAGGTCGGGCAGTCCATCCCCATCCCAGACAAACTGCTCAGTACCGGATGGAGTTACATTCTTAACCCGCATGTTGTCGTGGCGGCTTTGATTTGTGTTTTAGACGCCGTTTTGTTTGAGTATTATTGTTTTGCGTCTTCAATGGTCCCTTGTGTGGCTTGGGGACCGATTTCGTTGCGTATGAAGCTTTATAAAATATTGGAGGATGACTACCCATCAAAATCTCATGTCGCCGAATGGATTCCTTGCTTCCGTCCAGAATAAACGGCCCGTATTTCCATTTCAAATACTCATGTTGATTTTGAAAGGTCATCCCATACTTATGGATTTTTGCATCCGGAAAAGATTGTTTGTTACTTTGCGACGAACATGGAACGGAAGTACATTCTGCTCCAGCAATTATTAATGCGTATACGCAAAGGTGGAAGGAAGAAACAATCCTATTCATTTTATCCAACTCCTAGTGTTTACTGTTGCAAGTCATTTAACTTGCGGTCCATCTCCATTCCAGACAAACTGCCCCGTTGTGAATTGGCGAAACAAGCTTGATTCACGTTTTGTAACAGAACTACTGAACGGTTCTCCTGCCCTGCGTAAAACCAACACCCACACTTATACCGATTAGTTAGAACGTTTTCTTGGATGCCTCACGATATGGGGATCTACCCCGATACCGTAGCACTTACCACCCTCAAAGCAAAACCGCACAGTCCAACCGTGAATTGCTCGATGCGTATCTAGCAGAACGTCACCTTTGACCTTTTGAATTAACTCGCTCACCCCTAGTTGCGGGAGTTTAATGTGGAGTCGATTGGCAACGAACTCAATATTGCGGTTGAGGAATAAAGTGAGCTTGCTCAACCGGTGCTCATTCTGACAAAAAGGAACCCGGCTATAGTCGATGTGTGGATCGGACTGAACTGTTGAGACCCAGAATTCTTGAGTGAGATAGCCTCTGCCTTTGTCTCGCCATTCAAAACCATCGATAAATAGTTCCCCGCCTTTCGCGAGGCGCCAGTAACGCGAACTATTGTAGTGAGCGCCTGTATGGGGAAAGCCAAGTCCAAAGAGCCGCTCGATGTCTGCGGTGTCCGCTTGTCCGTTAGTGAAAGATGCAATTTTATCGCTTTCCAGTTGCGAATTGAACGATTTTGATGAGCTATTTTTTCTACCCGAATGCAACGATTGAACCCTGTCAGCACAGAGAAAATACAACCGAATAAAACGA
>CAISOI010000719.1 GCA_903886985.1 uncultured Chthonomonas sp. | reverse complement strand
GATGATATCCCCGTCTCCCGAATCATTGTAGCATGACACACCTTTTACGCTTAAGAAGATTGGATTAAGGTTTCAACTTATTATATGCTTGGAAGGTACTACTTAGCACTTGTACATAGCTGGCAGAAGAGCCAGAGATTGTGTTTAGTCTCAAACCACCAATCCTTACCCCTGACTCCTGGGTTAACATAAGTCCCGTTGGTAGTCTTAGTGCTGGCTGCAATCCCTGCGCAGCCGCCTGTCCCGGCGTCATTCTGCCTTCAAATATTTCATTTTGTAAGTGCTTAGCCTGTTTCTCAGTAATTCCATTCGTATTGACAGTACTATCAAACGGCACGATAAGGAAATCTACAACAGGAAGACTGTTTCGAAATGATGCCGGCGCATCTGGTCCACGGTCTTTTGCATTTTGGGTGAGTGGGGTCAGGCTCCAACCTGTGTTCATTTGTAACTGTCGAGATATTCCGTTATCGGAATAACTTACTGACGCTTTAGTAATGTCGGTCACTTTAGCGCTACGATATTCCATTCCAATTGAGACAAACTCGCCAATTCCGGTTTTTGCATTCTCTATTAACGCAAATTTCTTATTGTCCTGAACAACATTGCCTACATACACCTGGTCAGCCCAAGGGTCGGGAGGCTCAATTTTCAGCGGAAGGTCTACAGTGCATACCGGCACTTTTCTCGGATCAATTTCAGGCACGAGTTGAGATGCAGGCGTCCCGAACAGATCATCTCGAATCGCGGAGCCACCTGCTCTTACCGTTAGGCTCGGCAGGACTCGATCTCGTCCACCTTTGGCGGATACGTCATTCAACGTAGATGGATTCAAATCGTTTGGTCGTATCAATCTTGACTTTATCAAGCCATTCGCAGCTAGTCCTGAAACTGCCAACGCACAAACGCCGACTAATCCAAACTTTCCTAATAAATTCGACTTGATTCTCACTTACAGTTCCCCCGCAAAGACGTTCGCTTTCATCAATAGACGATTCATATGCGAATAACGGCTACATGACGGGCGAATTTTGACGAAGCTTTTACGCGCGGTTCACGGCAATATGTTCGCAAGGAAATCCTTACTTGTCGCTCCGTTCGTATCAAGATTCGAATACTTCCTATACTTGGCACTGCCATCGTACTTGAGCCCGTTGAACCCATCTGAATGTCGACTGGGATAGTGCGTATGTGCAGAAGTGCCCGTCAGATCTTGATCTAATGGGAATGGACCACGAAACCCTGGAGCATTCGATGATATTGAAGATGGAACTGTACTCGTATTTGCGCACCCAGGTGTGCGTTTGTGATCCCAAATAAAGTAGACCGCCGGGTTAGACACAAATGCATCTGCCTGCCCCATCGGGCCATTATAGATGTAACTCATTGCATATCCAACTTGCCCTAGCCCATAGGAAGGACATCGAAATATCTGCTGATTCTTAACGTAGGTCTGTAGAAATCCGGCCTTTACTCCCAAATAGTTCAGAGGCAATGTAGTTGGCTCTGGCCCCAATGTCGTGTCATATGGTGCCCACCAAATCTCGTTGGGTCCGGTTAATACTGTCGGGCTGGCATTGACACAGACTGTATCCAATGGAGTGTCAGGGCATTGCCGATATCTTGGATTGACCTCGTCAAAATCACTCCGGTACATGTTAATTGCTAGACCTATCTGATGTTGGTTGCTGACACAAGATATAGCCCGCGCTTTTTCACGGGCCTGAGCAAAAACGGGAAATAGGAATGCAGCCAGAATTGCAATAATCGCAATCACGACAAGGAGTTCAATTAATGTGAAGGCTAATTGTCTCTTGTGGTATTTAACCTGCATCATAGAATGTTATGAAATCCCATAATAGTCCTGCAAAACAATATGATCACCACATTTGAGACGATTTGGGTTTCCTGATAAGATATTTTGGGCGCAAGTTGGACACTCCTTACGCCCAGATCAGAATTGCCTGCTATTTCAATTCTATTGGTTTAGCGTTGGAAAGCAAAAGGCTGTTAAATAACAGTCTGAAAGTGCCATGCGGTTGTGACCGAAATGTAATCTCGGGACCAAATACAGACAAAGTACCTTTTCCCACTGGAACTGTGAATGCCGCAACGGAATCCTTAAGTGCTTTCTGACCCCATGCCCAACCACTCTTGAGCGGAATTTCAGAATCAAACCACGCTATTTTGCGCGCGCCATTTGCAATTGCGTCTGGACCAAGTACAAACGATGGACTATTGTCGAAAAACACATTTGCAGAGCTTCCCATTCCAGACGCTGCTGCCACAGTATTG
>CAISOI010000718.1 GCA_903886985.1 uncultured Chthonomonas sp. | reverse complement strand
GTGGTCATGATTGCAGTTGTACAAAACGGAGCATGGAATTTCAACCGAAACAACCTGAATTCCAGTTAGCTCACACCCAGCTTAGATTTTTGAAAATGAAAAGGGCAGATGGCTGTCGCCATCTGCTTCAATCCAAGACGAAGAAATTGATAAGTGTTAAACGACCGATGATATTTGCCTGTCTACTGAGTCGTCCAAAGCTTCCCTACCCATCTGCTTTCTGTCCTTCCCGAACGGCAAAAAGTACCGATGGCAAGAACGGAATCAAGAACAGCACAACTGCTGTAGTGGCAAAATTGATGATCACCATGTGGATAAAGTCGACATGGAACTGCGAGGCTATCCATGTTCCGGCTATATCGGAAACCGCAATGCCAAAGTTCCCAATTGCCATAATCAGTGAATAGCCCAGTGCCTCACTGCCTTTTGGTGTCGCACGCGCCGCAACGTCATAGAGTGGGATTAGCCCCAGAGTCGAGACAAACCCATTCGCGGCTTCGATGTAGTACGCAGCGGTGGTCGAAGTATAAAAGATATAGAACAGACTGGCGGCGGCATTAATGAATATGCCCACATAAAGAAGTGTGCGCAGGCTCCACTTGCGACAGACAAGTGCATAAGACAGCCCGCCAAGAATCGCCATAGCCGCATTTACCGCAGAGACATTGCCGATAACGGCATCGGACATGTGTAGTTTATTCTGTTGATAATAGTAGAGCAGGGATTGAAAGCCGGGAGCGACGTAGAACAGAAATGTCAGAGTGACAATGCCCCACATGGAGCCGGATGTCAATATGGTTTGGCTCTGCGTCCATGCATTGCCCAACGCGAATCGCCGCTTAGGTTCAGGCTTCTCCGGCAAGAGCGGAATTACACAAAAACCCATTATCGCAAGACAACCAGCACACAATAGCGCAGTGACATTGAAGCTCATGCTGGCAATACGTCCACCGACAATGAACCCAAGCAGTACGGTCAGATTCATCACTCCCAGACGATAGGCACTCAATCGTCCTGTAGCTCGATGCTCCTTGCCGAGGTCTACGAGTATGCCGCCGATGACAGTACTTCCAAGAACCGTAAAGACATTTGCGATCAACACAGCATACAGCAACATGTTGTATGAGGTCGGTAGGAGCGCCATCGCTGCCCATGCTATCGCACCCCCAAAGGATGCTAAAAGAAGGTAGTGCCGTCGGCGGGTTCCAAACAGAGGGAATGAATCGGCGACAATTCCGGCAACAGGTTTGAGATACCACGCGACACCGACGATGGCAAAGAATGCTGCCATGACTTTTGCATCGAGATGGAGATGATTCTTGAGATAGGATCGCAGTGGAATTTTGGCAAGACGCTGATCGGTGGCAAAGGTCGTGACGAAGACGCCAATGCAAATCAGCCAGCCTTTCTGGAAGATCGTTCCGGAATGCGCTGGTTCTTCGCCAACTGGTCCTACCGAACCGACTGTCTCAAGATCGATGGCTTGTTCAACAGGGTCCATTATTCATCACTTCTTCCACAAAGATTGAATAGCTCATCACTTCGTCTCCATTGATTTGACCCTTAAAAACAAGTGCGCCCTCCTGTCAGTATGTTGACTGGGAGGGCGCAGAATGCCGGAAGCGAAACACTTTTTTGCTAGTCGCCGTCTCTCTTCATCAGAACTATCTTAGGCAAGAACGGCACAAACAGCAGAACGGCGAGTGTGGTAAGTGCATTAATGATAACCAATGTGTTGAAACTGAGGTGTTGCTTATCCATCAGGTTTGATCCGAGGATATCACTGAGTGCTATACCGAAGTTCCGGACGCTCATCATCAATGCAAAGCCAAGTGCCTCACATCCTCGTGGTGTAGAACGAACCGCTAGATCCATCAAAGCAAGTTCAGAGAGTACTACCACAAAGCCAGCAATAGAGTGAATTGCGTATGCGGATGTTGCGTTATATCCAAGATAGGCAAGGGTAAAAATAGCGTTGG
>CAISOI010000717.1 GCA_903886985.1 uncultured Chthonomonas sp. | reverse complement strand
GGTATTGGGATCAAATTTTAACTCCCTGCCGAGTTTCATCGACATGTTTGCCAGAATGCAGCTTGTCGTTGAAATATGCCCCTCACCAATATCCGCGACCGGCTTTGAACGATGTGCGATGGCGTTCAGCAGGTCGAGCATGTGGTGTCGGACTGCCGGAGCCACGTGCTGCTCAAGGTCTTTTTCCGTTTTATCTTCCGGGTACTGTTCCAGTTCGTAAGTTACGTCTTTGTGGATCGCAGGACCACGGTTGGGAATAAAGTCAAAGCTATTGACGCTCGCTTTGAGGGTACCCTTGTCCCCATAGAGAGTAGCCCCCCATGGATATTTTGGATCGGCAGCTTCTCCCCAGGTTCGATGCTGCCAAATCACCTGAGTATTCCCATAATCGAATGTGGCAGATTGGGTGTCACTAATGTTAGCTTTGCTGCCTTTATCGACATAAATACCGCCAGTGGAGGTGACTCTGATTGGCCAACCAAGTCCAGTCATCCATCGAACCATGTCGAGCATGTGGACACACATATCACCGACAATACCGTTGCCATATTCCATGAATGCACGCCATCCTCTTGGGTGAGCGATGTTATTATATGGGCGTAGTGGGGCAGGTCCCGTCCAGAAATCCCAATCAAGATTTGCGGGCGGTGCAGAGTTGGGCGGGTTTGAAGTGTTGCGCATGTGGTAGTAGCACTGTGTTTCGATGAGCCCGATTTTACCGAGCCTTCCTTCTTGTACAATCTGTCGCGCTTCTACCAGATGTGGTGTTGAGCGACGTTGGGTACCAATTTGTACAACCTTGTTGTGTTTGCGTGCGGCAGCAAGCATCGCTTTGCCTTCCAATACATCCACGCTGATCGGTTTTTGGCAATAGACGTCCGCACCCGCTTCAACAGCGGCAATCATGTGCAGCGCATGCCAATGGTCCGGACTGCCGATCAAGACAATATCGAGGTCTTTTTCGGCGAGCATTTTGCGGTAATCATGGTAGGTGCGTGGTTTTTTGTGGGATGCTTGACGTGTAGCGATCATGTTTGCAGCATCTTCCAACATTTTGTTGTCGACGTCGCAGACAGAAACGACCTCTACAGGAGCTACTTGGATAAGTCGGAAAAGATCCAGTTTGCCGTACCATCCTGCCCCGATCAATCCTACTCGAATCTTTTTGTCTTGGACAAATTCAGCGAGCACAGACTGCGGCAGTAACGCCATTCCGGCACTGGCTTTCAAGAAATCACGTCGTATCATTTTTTGGGTCTCCCGTCGGTGGAAGTATATGTCACATTGGATTTTAAACTGCAGGACAAAAAAGAGATGTCCTTAGTTTCAGTTGTAGCGCGCCTAATTTCCTGCTATCAATGGAGAATTGCAGTTACTCAGACAAGAAGTTTCATGATGGCTTCGGCGAGTGCGGAAGGATCGTGCCGCACAACGTCGGTCTGACTAATGAAATTACCTGTAACAGTGCGATATCCCATTTTCTTCACGCGCTCAACATCTGCTTCGACTAGAGAAGCCCCAACACTCTGATATTTCTCAATGAGCTCCTGGGAAGGCATTCCCGTATTGACAAGAACATAATCAAAAACTCGGTGAGGCACATGGGACTCGATGGCACAGAGGTGATCTGCGGCCGTGAAGGAGTTGGTCTCTCCTTTCTGTGTCATTACATTGCAGATATAGACCTTCTTGGCTTTTGAAGCTCGCAGCGCCTCCGGGATTCCACGGACTAAGAGGTTCGGAACAACACTGGTGTAGACGCTTCCGGGCCCAACGACAATGATATCCGCTTGTTTTATGGCTTCGAGGACTTCGGCGAGCGGGAGTGCATCTACGGGCTCCAGCATGATTTTTCGGATTGCGAGTGGGGACATTGCGATTTGTGTCTCCCCATCAACGATGGAGCCATCCTCCATCTCTCCCTTTAGCTGTGTCTGTTTGAGGGTGGACGGGAAGACTCTGCCTCTAATATTGAGAACGCGACTGGTTGCGAGTACCGCCTGTTCAAAGTCGCCGTCGGCGATGTCACACATGGCTGCTATGAGGAGATTACCAAAGGCATGATCGCGAAGACCTTCTCCTGCAATGCCGCCCCCGCCTTTGAATCGGTACTGGAAGAGATCGGTCATGGCTGCTTCAGAATCGGCAAGCGCGACGAGGCAGTTGCGGATATCTCCGGGTGGGAGCATCCTAACCTGTTTCATCAGTTTTCCAGAGGAACCACCGTTGTCGCTCACGGTTACTACGGCGACAATGTTGCTTGTATATTGCTTTAGGCCCCGGAGCATCGTAGATAATCCGGTCCCACCACCAATGACAACGACGCGTGCGCCTTGGGAAAGGAATCGATTTCTGTAGACTATGTCGACGAGCCGTGATGGATCATAATTCGGATCGACTGCGGATGTAATAGAATGGACGAGCCTGAGTATTCCGAATCCGGCGAGCAGAACTCCAAAAACGGAGATGGAAGCTCCTGCCCATCCTCCCCAAGGAGCGGTTCGGAATGAGACATGGAATAATCTTCCCATCACGTCCCAGAATTGATTGGGAGCCGCGAAGAGGTCCACAGGCCGCTCTCTGTAAGTCAGAGATATCCCCAGCAGGCAGATTATGATGCCGCAGACCGACATTCCGCACCAGCGTTTAACACGCATTCCCGGATAGAGCCATTTGTAATAGGGAATATAGTCGTTCATAGTATCGTTCGCATCCTGCTGCCCATCTTTACAACTTTAAACTTGCTCTATTGCGCTCGGCATCCCGATGATAGACGGTCACGCGATAACCTTCGCCCCGAATAAATTGTGCAGTATCTTCTGCGATTGCGACAGAGCGATGTTGCCCGCCTGTACAACCAATAGCGATGGTGAGATAGGCTTTGCCTTCCCGTTCATATTGGGGCAGTGAGAAGCTTATTAGGTCGAACATACGCT
>CAISOI010000716.1 GCA_903886985.1 uncultured Chthonomonas sp. | reverse complement strand
TTCCGCTGCATTCTTTGAGGTCAGCATTGTACGCGTCGACAAGGTAGTGAGGGTCTTGCCATTTGCCTACTTCGTGGAGCCGTTTACCACCCTCGCTCTTGATCACGGGATCAAAATTGACGACAAGGACTTTGGGTTTGATGACGGATTTGGTGGTGTCGGCGATTGCGGCCGCACTCAGGACGCCAGCCATTGAGACCATTATTGCGACCATTATAAGACTACGGTTGTGTATTTGCATTTGTTAACATCCTATATTTCCATCAAGTGTTAGTCGATTGTCGCATTCTGGGTATTGAAAATTGAGTATGAATTCTGAATTCATTGTACCAAGTGCGTGAGGTTAAATGACAACAGAATACGTCTCATTGGATGTTCACTTTGCATCCGTTGGGACACTATTATTTGCGGGAATTCTTAAATGCAGTACCAAGCTCCTGTGTTGCTTGGATCATGTTACCAGCACAGATTACTGCGGAAACAACAGCTGCTGCCTCCGCCCCAGCAAATGAAGTCTCTGCAATGTTTGCCGCGTTTATTCCACCTATAGCCACGATTGGGAGATTTCGGAACGCCGATCGGATCATCTTTATTCGACCAGTGCCAACAGCATCACCTGCATCCAACTTAGTTTTTGTGCCAAAGATCGCCCCAACTCCGAGATATGACGCATACTGGCTAATTGGCTCAGCTTCCTCAATTGTACTTACGGAGACGCCAATAATTGCATTTGGTCCCATAAGTCGTCTGGCATCTGCAGGAAGCATATCGTCTGGTCCGAGGTGGACTCCATCAGCATCACTGGCAAGGGCAATGTCGACGCGATCATTTACAATGAACAGCACGCCCGCGTCTCGGCAAATCCGGCAGAGTTTCTTGGCAATCCCGATCGTGGTTTGGGTGTCATATCTCTTTGCCCGAAGTTGGATTGTGGCGGCTCCGCCCGCAATAGCTGCACGCGTAATCTCTTCAGCAGAACGGTCTGGTCGCAAGTCGCCATCTGTTAAAACGTATAGACCCGAGCGTAGAATTGCCAGTCGTTCGGCATGAGATTTTGGCGTAGACATAGCTTAGATGGTCCTCGATATATGTGGATAACCGTTGCCATGTCCGATGGAAACCGGCGTGTGTAACGCTGAGCTCAAAGTACCTTTTGCCAGTCCTACTGCATCATGGAGGGCGTTACCTTTAGCAACATATGCGGCAATCGCCGACGATAAGAGACATCCCGTTCCGTGCGTATTCTTGGTCACAACTCGTGTCGCATGGAACGTCTGCGGCAATCCTTGGCTTTGATATAGTGTGTCGATTGCATCGCCTTCGGAATGTCCGCCCTTCACCAGTACATTCTGTACCGAGATCTTGTTCAATATGCGTACTGCACTGTCCATCGATGTCTGGGAGTCTATTTTGATACCAGTGAGGGTCTCCAGTTCAGGAAGATTTGGGGTTATCAGCGTCGAAAGAGGGAATAACATCCGTTTCATTGCTTCCACTCCCTCTATGGACAACAATCTCTTTCCGGAAGTCGAAATCAAAACCGGATCGACAATTATGTTGGGAGGTCGATATTTCAGAAGTAGTTCTGCGACTCCTTCCACTTGGGGAACTCCACCCAGCATACCGATCTTTACAGCATGTACCTTGATATCGGAAAGCAGAAAGTCCAACTGCGACTTGAGAATGTCAGGTTCTACCGCATGAACGGACTTGACACCAGTACTATTTTGAACCGTGATAGCAGTAATGGCAGATATTCCCACCACGCCTAGTGCCTCGAAAGTCCTGAGATCAGCCTGAATTCCAGCGCCACCAGACGGGTCGAAACCTGCAATTGTCAAAACTACAATGTTATTCATCAATTTGCGAACCGGTCAGGTGAAAAGGGTTGAAGAAGGGCGTCCGCCACCCGATTGAGCGTGAGATCGGCGATGAGCTTGCCCGTCACGGGCGCAAGTAAGATACCATTTCGATAGTGGCCCGTGGCGACAAAAGCATTAGTAAATGTCGGAACTTTGCCCAGGATAGGCATTCCATCTGGTGACGCCGGTCGAAGCCCTGCCCATGAGTCTAGAACTTTCGCGGACCCAATGTCTTGCAGATACTGCTGACCGATTACGATGAGCTGCAATATTCCATTAACGTCCACATCGAGATCGAAACCGACGTCCTCAACTGTCGCACCAATAACGATCCTGCCGTCTGAGCGCGGAACGATATATCCCTTGCTTCCATAAATTGTATGTGAAAGAGAGTTGGTTTCTGTCTGCAGCGAAAGAATCTGACCTTTTATCGGTTTCACGGGCAGATGTACGCCCAAGTAATCGCCCAATTCTGTGGTCCACGCTCCGCCAGCAATTACCAGGTTCTCAAATGAATATTGCTGACCATTTGCCGATATGCTAACTGCCTTGTCTTCCGTCCGTTGAATATCGGTTACATTACAATGTTCTAGAATTCTGACGCCTTGATTTTGCAGGGCAAGAGAAAGCGCATGACACAGGGTTCTAGGATCAATCTGCTTCTCGAGAGGTGAGTGCAAACCGCCGATGATGGATTGGGAGAGATGAGGCTCTAACTGTCTAATTTCCTGTGCGTCTAACAAGCGGAAATGATGTATAGATGACTGTTGATTGTCGAATAACCCTTTCAGGGCATCGAACTCTTTCTGATCGGTGGCAACGCGCAAGAGGCCAGGACTATTGTTAACGATGGAGATCGAGACTGAGTTGTTGATCTCATCGATAAACGAATCATACATTTCGAGGCTGCGCTGACCGAGATTAACAAATGCACCACCATGTTCCGACTCTGCAAAAGGAGCGAGCATGCCTGCGGCGGCACCGGATGCACCACTCCCGGGACTACCTCGCTCTAAAACAGTAACCGACGCACCTTGATTCGCGAGAAACCATGCGATGGAGAGACCGATGATTCCTCCGCCAATGATGATTACGTCGGGCTTTACGCTCACTCTATCCGCCTGCCATCATCTGGACTATCTCCAGATTGTCTCCAGAATTCAAAACTGTATTGGCGTACTGATCGCGGGAAAGGATTTTCAGGTTGTGTTCCACGACTACCATTTTTGCCTGTAGATCGTGCTGAGTCAGGAAATCCGCCACAGTTATAGCGGCATCAATCTGCCGCTCATCCCCATTTACAGTTATAGTTATAGTTGTCATACCAATTTCGTCCTTATCATCTTAACGCTGTGCAATCCCGTCGAGTGCTGAGCGATACCTGCGCGCGGCTGAATAGGGATCATCCGCCAACAGAATTCCTGAAAGCACTGCAATTCCTATCGCGCCAGCCCTGATGCAGCTTCCACAGTTTTCAGGAGTTATGCCACCAATAGCAAAGACCGGTACATTGACCTGCTTACTTAGCCTTGCCAAAAACTCGATGCCCGCACCGCCATTGTCTGGATGCGACCGTGATGCAAATATAGTTCCAGCTATCAGATAATCCGCGCCCTGTTCAACGGCAAG
>CAISOI010000715.1 GCA_903886985.1 uncultured Chthonomonas sp. | reverse complement strand
TTTAGTGTTTTGGGGTTAGCGTTAGCAATCATCGATTTGCAAACGCATCGGCTTCCAAATGTATTAACGGCGTGGCTTTTCGGTTTAGTCGCAGCGTTGTTGCTCGGAGATATTCTGGCAAATCATCATGCGGATCGAATCAAGATGGCCGTCATCTCATCTGTTGCTTTAACTTTCTTCTATTTTCTCCTTAATATTATTTCGCGCGGCGGAATGGGAATGGGAGATGTAAAGCTAGCTGCATCTATCGGATTAATACTCGGATATATAAACGGTTCGTCGGTAATTGTCGGAACTTTTTGCGGATTCTTTTTTGGATCCACGATAAGTGTGATGTTGATGGCTACCGGCCGCGCAACGAGAAAGAGCCAAATCCCATTTGGCCCATTCATGTTGCTAGGCGCATTCGTTGCTCCATGGCTGACACCACATCTAGTGTCTATCTTTCTATAGACCCCCATACCTCGTAATTAGGGGGGTTGTATTTAAGGGGATAGTTGTGTCACCCTTTACGCGTGCGTCTTCCCCAAAGACGGCTAGTGCTGTTGTCGGCACTTGCCATTTCGCTCGTGGCCTCTGCCACCTCGATTTCTTATGCCCAAATGAATACGGGCTTTGGCATGGATTCGGCCTTAAAAAACAGCGAAATTCAACAAGTTTCCTATTCAAGCGAACAGCGCGTTGCTTCACATCTGAAAAAGACAACCGTTGCCGCGGTTGCCAAGAAAGCACCCCTCGTAAAGAGCGTTAAGAAAAAAGCCTCCACTCCGACCAAGAAATCTTCGTCCACCAAGCCAGTTGTAAAACCCACCCCTGAGAAAAAGCGCGATACAACAGGGCCTCTTCCAGGCTTTACTCCAGATGCGCCACCAAAGACCAGCTCCCAGGAAAATCAAAACGAGAGCGGTTCTGAAACTCCAGCGGTAGTGGTTCCGGATCTAGTGTCCCCTCAAGTTAATCCTCAAACGCAACCAACTGCGGTGACTACAGAAGTGACCAGTAGCGCGCCATCACTACCACGCGTTGTTTGCCCAGTGAAGGGCGCGACTGTTGTTGAATCAGGAACAAACCTGACACTTACATGTGCTCCGTATTCAAAACTAGGAACACTCGGATACGTAGAGAATCGTTGGTCAGTTGTTTATCCGCAAGACGGATCAATTCACGCAATTGTTACCAAGACCCTTACTGCGTATCAACGATCATTCCCGTCACCAGCTGATCAAAAAGTTTATGAAGATCGAATCACCACTGATCTGGAACTTGCGGCGTTCATTGATCTTCTTGTTGCGATGGATAAGAAAGCATTCCCTGGATTTGCTGATGTGATTTCGCAAAATACTTCACTAGTAGATGCAATCAAACCTTGGGCCGCGGCATTGGCGCAAAGACGCGGTGTACCTGATGACACCTTTAATGTTATGGGTGAAGGTTTCATGGTTGCCCTGGGTGCAAATTCGCAAACAGTAAAACAAGATGCCTTCGAGACACTTTATGCCCGAACTAAAACAATTCAAGATTATGCAGATCTCGTTGACAAAGCTTATTGGCTGAACTACCCCAACCCTTCACTTGCACAAGTTTCACAACGCTTTACTTTCATAGATTCACTTCTATCCATGACGGTAACAAATGCGCAGAACGCTTATCTAAAGAAGGCGCAGGCGGCTGCGAAATCCATTTATCCTGCATACGCATCTGCTATTGATCAAGGCCAAACTATCGACCAGATCATGGCGCCGTGGGTTGCACATTTCGCCGATCAACTTGAGCTGTATCGCGGCGGGATTAATCCAATTCAAGAGCGCACATTGATTCTGACCGCTATTACTCCTCCATCATCGATGGCGGAATTTGATGCAACATTGACCCATGACCCTCGATGGGTACTCACCAAGAAGTCTAA
>CAISOI010000714.1 GCA_903886985.1 uncultured Chthonomonas sp. | reverse complement strand
CCTATCCGGCGCGAGATTACGCAGATGGTCGGGGAAGGTTGTCAGTCGCTCAGCGTCCTTGGCACCATGCTCCGCCAGCTGAGCGAAATTTTGAATCATATCCACCGGCACATGGTTGAATTCATCGTGGTGCGGCCCCAAAATGCCCACGCGGATTGGATACAGTTCCTCACCGGCTTCAATTGCTTCAATCAATATCTCTGCCACAGCCTCGGCATAGGCGCACTGAAGAGCAGAATCGCCTTCAAACAGCCGAACCTGATTGCTCTCATCACTTGGAGCAAGACAGAACTCCAAGATATTACAGTCTAGAACATAGGTAATGCGCCCACTGCGCTTCAAAAATTGGAAATCGGAATTGATCAAGGCCAAGCCAATCTGCATACGGGACAGAGCTCCAACCAGAGAGGGAACCTTGGCTGTTGCATTTCCACCGCGCATGCTTTCTGAATTATTTCGATTTGCCATGTTCGACTCTTTCCTTTAGCTGTCAATGCGCAACGGAGCCCGTTGACACTTAAAATCAGCTTATGATGGTATGTACTTTGAAGGCCCCCCATTTTCATGCCTATCTATAGATGGCCTTTTCATTGGAATAACCCCTTGCCCTTTGTTATCAACACTAGAACACCGCTCTTCACATGTAAGCTCGTTAGCCTCTTCAAGCTTTCTTACAAACGGCGGGTCGCATACTACTGCGTTTTCCCATCTCCATCGAGGCTCCCGGATTGGCGGGGCTCCGTCTATATAGCAACTCCTATTCTTCTGCCACTGTTCGACATGTGACGGGTCTAGGATATAGTAACTTTTTTCCACCGTCCTGAAACTCCAAGCGCAAATTCGCAAGGGAGAGTTTGTGCGTAAGAACATGGCCTGGAAGAACGCGTCAGCAGCCCCGAAATTGCCGCTCTCTCCGTAGTCAAGTTCGCACAATTTATCGGCCCAGAAATCCCGAGGTACGGCGTCTGCCAAGCCTTTGGCCAACTCCTCAGGCGTGAAGGCAGTACTGAGGCCAGCATCTCGAAAAGCTGGATCAAACAACCTCATAACAACGTCTAGTAATGATACGTCGCCTCTTTCGAAAAAGCACCGAATTATCGCTACAACACCAGCCTGCGTACAGTTGACAAGTTTTTCATGGTTAGCAAGGAAAGCCTGCGCTCTATCAGATACACCAGTAATGTCCCAAAGCTCGGCTATCGCGTCAGCCACGATCTTCGCCACATCGTTCTCTAAATCGGACGGGTATCGCCTTTTTTGTTTATTTTGAATACACAAGACTCTCAGAATCGGCTCGATGTGCGGGCTCTCCAGATTGCATTTGCAGCGGCCAAGGGTCTGAACTAGACTGCGGAGAACCTCTATACTATGCGTTGAATCCCAACTTGATACGGCTCTTCTTAAGTTTCCAGACAATCTGCTGCGCGAGTCCGATTTCTCTCGGAAACGCTTTTCTACCTTTTCAATCAAGTGCTGAAGGGGCACCGCACCCTTTTTTGCCTCCTGCTCATAGATAGATAGAGTGCTACCATCCCAATACTCTGGGTGGCCTTGGAACTTAACAATGGTTGTATCAGATGCCTGACTACACATTCCCATCCTGCTCCGTGCAGAGGCGCTACATACCGCAGTATGCACATTAGCACGCACTGGTCATGCACCAACTTCGCCATAATGACATCATCACTCCCGGAGTGGTAGGCACTATGCGGTTCTGAATAGCGATCTGTCGAATTTTTTAAGGGGACATAATGATTCGAGCCCCCACCAAAGCGTCCTTGCGTGAAATTCCAGCAGTTCTCATTATGGCGAGAAAGAGCCTTTGTGCCGTATCGGAATGTGATTCAAGCTCCCAGTGGACAGGCTGGAGATACATCAGGGGCGCTGCGGGAGCGCTGCCGGACCGACGGACGGGCAGCAACGGGCGCGACTCGATGACGAACATCGGGTTGGCAGCATTTTCCGTAACCCCGATAATGGGTTTTATGAGGATAT
>CAISOI010000713.1 GCA_903886985.1 uncultured Chthonomonas sp. | reverse complement strand
TAACCTGTTTGTACGTACAATACTGAATTAATTTTTTTGTTGAAAACCGCATACGAAGTTAAGTTACTACCGGCAAACCCTTGATGCATATCCCCATTACTAACGATCCATCCTAATTCAGCTGTGCTACCTATCTTGTAAGTAATGCCCGCTCATGGGTTGCCGAATACGCCACAATTCAACAAATCGCTTTCCGCTACTAATTTTAATTTATCTTTGAATAATTGGAACTTAAAAAATTTAATAGAACCTTGTGAAACATGGGAGGTTACTCGTTCATTTTGTTCGTTTAGAGGTGTGCCGACCTCAGTTGCATATACAAATGAATTGCCTTCCTCTTCTGTGAGAGTTGCTTGGTCAATATTTACACAGTAAGAAATACCATCATCCACTCTTATGTCGCACGATAATTCACTGCTATACCGGTTATATTCTAGTCCACGACGAACTTTAGTCCGAATATCACGAAGTTCAGTTAATATCTGGCTACTAGGAGCACTCTGGCTTTTGGTTTCAATAATTTGTGATTTCCCACAACTTATAAACATAAGTGAAAATACAGCCATACTTAAATAATATTTTTTATTGTTATACATTGCATCTCTCATCTATAAATATTTAGGAGGATAGGCTTTGGATTGTGTTATTTATTCATAATTCTAAAATTCCACCTGGTCCTTGACGACATTCCTACACTTTGATACAGCAAACCTTACAAGACATAAAGTTTTCTTTGCGTGGTTGCCATTCCCGTTGGATCTGAGACCATCCATTCATCGGATTTCGGATTGGGAGATTTTTCATGTCACACAGAATTTACGGGTATGTTCGGGTTTCAACTTTGATGCAGGTCGACGGCGAGTCTCTTGACACTCAGTCCCGTCAAATCCAGAACTACGCAGGTTCCAAGGGTTGGGACATTCCTCAAGACAACATCTTTGTCGAAGCAGGCATCAGTGGTTCAACGGACTTTCAAAAGAGACCTCAGGGTCAAAGACTGTTTGATGGTCTCGTTCGTGGTGACACCATTGTTTTCGCCAAGCTGGATCGTGCTTTTCGTAATGTTCAAAATGCCTTCTCCACTCTTCAACAACTGAAAGACCTTGGGATCAATGTTCACTTCATTGATCTCGGCGGCGAAGTCACTGGAAACGGCATCGGTTCAGTCATCTTCGGAGTCATGTCTGTCTTCGCAAATTTTGAAAAAGATCGGATCGCATCCCGCATTCGTGAGGTCAAACAGATGCAGAAGTCGCAAGGTAAATTTGTCGGTGGTCGTCGTGCGTTTGGTTACAACATCGTTGATGGGATCAAGGTTCCCCGTGACGATGAACAGAAGATCATCAATGGGATGGTTCAAGAACGGAACAACGGGAAAAGTTTTCGTGCGATTCAGGGTTGGTTGAAAAACGAATTCAGTGTTGATTTTTCCTGCATGGGCATTCGTGAAATTTTGAATAAATCAGTTGAATTTGCTTCTTGATAAGTTTTTCACGAACCCACTAGATGTGGGATTGACGATGATTGACTATGGACCTAAGCAACCCAGGACGCAAGGGGTTTAGGACAAGGGTTTACACCCAAGAGTCCGACTGACCGGTCCGTCTCGCTAGCGTCTTCAGTGAGTCGCCCGACCCAATCCGTGTTCTTTGTAGCTACAAAGATTCCTGACTCCGCAGGAAATCAAGCGGCGGCGCTTTGAGAACGCTGATGAGTCTTCCACGGTCTTTGCGATCAAATTGCCGTACGCACGGCAAATTGGAGGGCCGGACAATCTCTTTTGTATTAGTGAGTCCTTGACCTTCGGTTGAAGTAGGATTTGTGACTTCTGACGTTCTGATCCAAATCTCGTTTTCCAATGCCAAAAGTTCTGCACATCTACACCAGAGTCAGCACGTCCGCCCAGGAGGAGGACGGCACGTCCCTGGAAACACAACGTGAGGTCGGTATCAGACGTGCTGAGGAGTTGGGATTTGAGTACAAAGTGTGGAACGAGGGTGGGCAGTCCAGCAACAAGGATGACTTGACGAATCGACCCGTGTTGACGGAACTTATGTTTGAAATTGAACGCGACAGGGTTCTAAATGTCTTCGTCTACAACACTGACAGACTGTCCCGGAACGAACAAACGTGGAGTTTCATTCGCCTAAGGT
>CAISOI010000712.1 GCA_903886985.1 uncultured Chthonomonas sp. | reverse complement strand
GGCAACTATTTTCTGGCGATGTCACTCTGTGACGATGCAGCGGCCGTATTAGAGTCTGCTTCGGATACCCTTGTCGCACAGCGCGGATTGCTCTATGTTAATGGGAATCGTATCAACATTTACATGGACTGCGGCGATTTTCTGAACGCATTGCGAATTGCGGACCAGTGCTGCGAGGATTCAGAGGCCATTGGGGTATCTGACCAACATGTAGAGTCGCGTCTTAATCAGGCGTATTGCAAAATTCAACTGGGTGATCTTGCCAGTGCAATTCGGGTGCTTAAGAGCACCGTTCGCATAACTCGATTCTTAGGAGATCGAAGCCGGGAGAGCATGGCTCAGGCGCTTTTGGGGCTTGCCTATGGGCTTGTGCATTGTACGGATGAAGGAATTGCAGTTACTAAAGATGCTTTGGCTTCTGCACTTTCGCGCGGAGATCACCGATCAGAACTATTTGCTCAAATCGCATTGTATGTGAACTACCAGAGAATTGGTAGATGGTCGGAAGCCCGATACCATTCGCAGCAAGCACTAGCTGTCTCTAAATCGCAAAACATGGCACTTGTAGAGGCGGAGGCCCGGCTGCTTATTGCCGAAGTAAACATGCGCGATCGTTTGTTTGACGACGCTTTGCACCAATCGGAACGTGCCGCCTCCGTTGCAATTCGATTAGGGGCACGGCATATCGAGATTCGCGCTGCTCTTGCACATGCCGCGATCAGTCTTAAACAGGGCAGGCATGAAGAGGCTGCTGCAATCTGTACAGGGGCTAAGGCTTCGGCACTGAACCTCGGAATGAAGCCTTTGTTGTGGTCGGCGGTCTCGCTCGGTATTGAATCGGGAATCGGCGTTTCCACCGCAGAACTTCTAACTTTAATTGAAGGCATCGAAGAATTGAGGTCCCAACTGCGAGATTCTGGTGTTGATGAAGCCCTGCTGGAAAATGAAGAGTATTTAACCATCTATGAATTTGCTGTAAAACAGCTTGCCGAAGAGGATCCGTCCCGCGCAGTGGAATTTGTTGAAGCGGTTGGATGGCCAGGGTTGGAAGGGGTAATCAGATAAGGGTGAAAATTTCTATGAACGATACTTCTCGTTTCAGACGATTCTTTGCATACGATGTTTGCCTGTGTGCTTTAGTTGGATGTGGAAGCAATTTAGGAATGACGGGCGGGAGTGTTCCCGTCGGGGCGGCCCGGCTCGCCGCGCAAGTGGTTTCTTCTGACACATCAATGCCGGTGCCAAATGCCGTGATTACTGTTACGTTCGGATCCAGCAGCGTAAAGACTATAACTGATGGAGACGGTAGATTTATTTTGCCTAACATTGCTGGAGCGAGTTATAAGATTGCAATTGCGCCGCCAGTTGGTTCAAGATTGACTACAGCCTGGGAGTGGACAATCCCCGTTCCAGACGGTCAACATTTGCAGCTACTTGCTGAGTTGTGGTCCAACTCATTTGACATCTCCAAAGTTCAGCGAGTTCGAGTGCAAGGAGGCGATCTGCGCGAGCATGTAGGTGAAGAAGGTCGTATTGAGTCGCACTGCTTTGATGGAGGCAATAATGATTTGGGCGTACATCCATCGCTTTTATTTACTGGTAATTTTGGTACCTTACAAAGTAACGGTACAATTAAAGGGTTATCACCCGGATCGGGTACCGTGACGGCGTGGCTAAACAATCACACCGAGTCTGTCAATGTGAATGTCGACCCATAATGGGCAAGTTGAGAATTACTCACGTATACAGAGTTAGCGGTTGTTAATTGAACTCAGGAGATTTGATTGAAGAGATTGTTTATTGGTTTGGGATTAAGTTTGGCAGCGGTCCTATTACATGGATGCGGGGCTACGAGAGGTCTCTCCGATCAACTGATGACCATAAATTCAAATACGCGCTGGACTTATAGCCTTGCAGGCACGGTCACTTTGTCTTCCAGTTTGGGCGGAGGAACAATTAGTCTTGCCGATACGAGTTCACTCGTAACTTCCGTTCGTGCGGCAACTGTTAAGGATGCGAATAACGTAGATTGTAATGTAATGGAGCGCAAATTCACCCTCAAGTTGGTGGATGGACGCACAGTTACAGCGAATATGCGCCTGTTGATCACTCAGGATTCCAGTGGAGTGTTTGTACATGGGCTGAACAACACGGTTGACGACTCATTTGACAACACGAAATCCGTTCTAGTGCCTTCCACGGCAAATCCGCCGTTCAAATTTTTGTACTATCCTAATCCTGCCGTCGCAGGCTCGATAATTAGTTATCTGAATCCATTTGGACCAACTTTTTCGGGTCTATACTCATTTACATTGAATAGTACAGAAAAGAGAGTTTTGGTTTCAGTTCCAGCAGGGCAATTCAACGTGCGGGCATTGGAATTATATGAGGACTTCAATAATTTGAGGTTCAAAGGTACGGCGTTTGCTCCTGAATACGGTATCGTTGGAGCAAATATACAGGGACTTTTGCCTGATGGTTCCACAATTTCTGCAAACGCATCCCTAAGAT
>CAISOI010000711.1 GCA_903886985.1 uncultured Chthonomonas sp. | reverse complement strand
CACAAAAGTAGTATCCATCATTCTGGCTAAAACGTACTGTGAAACGTGGCGCTGGCACCTATATCTACATGCTTCAGCATGTGGAAACTGGCGGGCAGAAACCATAACTGGATTCACCCGCCACAGTGCCAATATTCGGCATTTGAAATTACTTCAGCGCATTAACACTCATTTCGACTTCTCGCCATTCGGCAGATATTCGCGGCACTACTTCTGCCACCGCCGGGTCGTTCTTGAACCTGTCCAGGGCTGCCCGGACGTTGGGGTCTTTGAGCAAGGGAATTACATCCATTCTTAAGATGGAATATCCCATCAGTAATCTGGGAACCGCTGCAATCCTTGATAGCCATTTAAACATTCTATTTTCCTCCGTTCCATATTTGAATTGCGAACCGAATAATGGTCGCAGTGCATGTCAATCCTGCCAGCCATAAGATGGCGGCACGGAAACCTTCCAACTCTCCAACTCTGTCGCGCATTCTGCCTTGCTCGTCCTGCAAACGCACCAACGGCTCAACCGCCTGACTCAGTTTTGCAACCTGCAATGCAAGGTTCTGGACGCAGTCACGCATTTGCGCCATTTCACTTCTCTCGACTGCATTCATCGCTTTCTCCTTTCCTAACTGTCCGGCGTATCATTCAACGCCGCGAATAGTCCATCAATAGCAGTGGCCTCCACAATCAACACCTGATGTGTCCCCATGGGTGCGGCCAGCGGTGCTCCGCGTACGTACCAATGGCTGTCATCCCCTCGATGAATGCGATCACCATCCCGCACATCGAGATCGGGCAATGCCCAGACACATTGGAGCGGTTTGTGCGTATAAGCTGCCATCTCAACCCGCCGATGCAGTTTGAGCGGCTCAAAAGTCAAGGGGGCATTGGTAGTAACCACCGTCCATGTGCCACTGATTTTGCGCTCCAGATCTGCAAGCTCATTGAGAAATACTCCCAGCACTTCCGTTCCCGGGATTGCGCCACTCGGTCCCGGCACCCGCCCTAATGAGTCAG
This sequence comes from uncultured Chthonomonas sp., assembly GCA_903886985.1. Classification (GTDB taxonomy): domain Bacteria; phylum Armatimonadota; class Chthonomonadetes; order Chthonomonadales; family CAJBBX01; genus CAISOI01. Next base: position 4,612 of record CAISOI010000711.1, on the reverse strand, counting down.
GCGTGTGAGTATTGGGCATCACAGCCATGGGCTTCCCTCCTCAAAATTGGAATTGTTCGCCAGAACATTAGCGTTCAATGCAGCATTGAACACAACCGGCGCACCGGACTGTGTCCGCAAGAGTTGTGCCGCCTCCAACAGTCGAGTGCTTCGAACTCGATAGTCCTGACGGATTCCGCCCTGCACCGTGAGGGAAGCAATGGACGCATATTCTGCTGCCTTGCCTTCCAACAATTGGGCGGCGGCCAGTCGAACATCCCTGCCCTCCAATGTCAAAAGCGCCCCAATCTCAGTATCCGTCCGAGTCCTGTCACCACCCGCTCTGGACAATCCGGTGGAATCTGTGTCACCGGACAATAGCCTCACCTGACCGGTCAAATTCGAAACATCATAAGTAAAATCCGGCAATTTAATCCTCCCGCTTAATATGTTTTAAGTCGTAACTAATAATAATTTAAGTATCCTTTGCCACAATCGTTGTCTGTCAACCGTTTGTCATCACTAATCCTATTTGCTCTGATGAAAGGCAGCTATGAACACATTCATTCGTCAATCCATTCGGTTCAGCACAACTGCATTTTTACTCGCAAGTTCCACCATTGCATGGGGTCAAGGATGTATCCTTGCCCGCCAGTGCGCGTCTGTTTTCGACACCTCCAGCCCCTATCTAAAGCCGCATGAGTGGATATTCTCTTCCAGCCTTCGCTGGCTGGATGCCACCCGCCACTATTCCGGCTCCACCGAACAGACCCAACGCGACACGCTCGGCACCAACGTCGTTAACCGACAACGCCTCCTCGATCTTTCCGGAAATTACCAGGTAACGGACGCTGATTCCGTCGTACTCAGCATTCCCATCCTGCTTCGGGGCAGTTGGTCTGTGCCTCTTCCAGTTGCCACAGGTAATCCAAGATACACACAGCGCGCGGCGGGTATCGGCGATGTAGTAGCAACCGTACGACACTGGGTTCACGATGTCAATAAATTTGACAAAGAGAACTACTCACTTGGTCTAGGCTTGAAATTACCTACTGGCAATCCACACGCAATGGCGCCCTTTCCAGACCTAACCGGCGGCAACATCATTAGTCGCCCTGTGGATCAATCGATCCAGCCTGGTGACGGCGGCTGGGGATTCAATACCGAATTTAATGCGTTTAAATTAATCGGTAAATTCAATCTCTTTGCGTCTGGTACTTACTTAATCAACCCCAAAAACGTCAATGGAACCCCCAGTATTCTCTCGGTACTCAATAACGGTGTTCTTACTCCCGCCAACGAATATCGACGATACAACTCCGTTCCCGACCAATATCTTGCCCGCGTCGGATTTGCCTTTCCGTTCAGCTATGTAAAAGGCTCCTCCTTTAGCCTTTCTGGACGAATCGAAGGCGTACCCGTCAAGGACCTGTTTGGTCCGAGCGATGGATGGCGCCGACCGGGTTACGAAGTATTCATCGAACCCGGGTTCGCCATTCACCGTGGTAACGAAATGTTCTCCATCAGCACTCCCGTAGGTCTGTTGCGACGACGAGAGCCAGATTCGATGGGCAACAAAGGCGACGCCACATTCGCCGACTATTTATGGTTGCTCGGTTACAGCCGCAAGTTCGGCAAATAATCGGCTAAGCGCTGTCGCGCCCCTCCAACCATGCCGACCAGATGATATGCCGCGTCCACGGCATAATCTCATCAGGAATGAAGTTGGAGACAACACGGGCACGATTTGGCGCAACACGGGATAGTTCTGAAAAGCAGATCGAAAGAGAACGGGCGTCCGCACTATGCGGACGCCCTCCACCCAAAAGCGGCAGCCAATTCCAGGCCATCTCAGCTGTGTCAAAGACAATCACTTTTCCCTTGCTGCTCATCAGCTCCCAATCTCCCGTCACAGGATGAACTACCGCCACCGCCGCATAATCGGGCATGGTTATTCACCTTTTCCTTATGCGATTGTATTCGTGATCAGATAGCCGCCAATCGAGAGACCGTTAGCATCAACCGCTACCAATCTCCAATCCCGCAAAAATGCAGTCTCGATCATAGTGCCTTTGCGCTTATCCTCGCGCCATCGTCGCACAGAATATCCGCGTGCTCCCGTCGCATCGTCTGGTGCCTCAAACGTGTACCCGTAAGAGACCGACCGAATCGACGGGTTCAGATTGCGGTAATAGACCATCGCAAAAGCGGTGCCATCGTCCGCCTGCCAGATATTTCCGCCGCTATAGTTCGCACCTTCAGCGGCTGTGTTTTTCTGACCCGCCCCCTCGATAACATTCAGTCCTCGGACATATTTCGGCAATCCGCTGGAGGTCAAAGCGTCCTCATGAACGTATTTCACAAGGTCCTTGATCAACGGATGATCGGCTAGCGACCGGGCCGTATCCACGCTTAGCACCATCGTGTTTGCCTCTCGTGCAATTCCTTTAATGACGGCAAGTTTTGCATTCTTGATATCGCTGAAGGGCTGCGAGTTGCCCGACGCATATTGCGCCCACGAAGTACCCGTCGCCCCACCCGTCAGCGCAACCTTATTGGCGGAAGGGTAGTTCGCGCGCTTGCCAACCATACCTGCAACCTGTCCTTCGTTGTCGAGCATCAAACGCTCGGTCAACTGAACTGTCTGATCGATATCTGGCTGAAGCGGACTGTCCGCAATCGCCGCCTCAGCATCGGTGACAATTCCCCGGTAAGCATATTCCTCCGCAAAATAACTTGCTGTGGATACGCTGTAATCAAGCTCCGCCGCCTCTGCGCCTGGCCGTCGCAACGACGCCATCACGCCACTGGCAGAGAGCGCTGATCCCGAAAGGAAATCCTCCTTTCGAAACAGGAAGTACTTATTCGATCGCTTCGAAACCGGTAGAACCGGCAAAACCTGATCGGCAATATAAGTCTCATTCCGATACATGATCGAAATATTAGTCAATGCCTGATCAATATGAATTTGTGATGCAGCTCGCATATTTATGTCCTTTCTTTGTCAAATATCTGAATATTCTCCAGAATAAATTACGCACCGATATAGACGGCGGGCTGGATCAACATATCGATCAACAAGCCCGCAGTATTCACTGCACTATTCAGCGCAATTCCAACCACCTGGCGAAGGTTCGTCCCACTCGCAGGCGTCACACTCTTCACCTGACCTGAGCTGTTTGCAATCACCAGATAGTCACCCGCAGTCACGGATGCCGAACCATCGGATTGCACCTGCGCAATTCCTGCCACCATCACCGCAAGCTCATTACTCGTCGAACTCGCTGCAACAGGCTCCTGAGTCACTCCAATAAACTTCACTGCGAGCGCACCTCCGGGCAGTGCGACATTTCCCGCGTTTGTGCCGGATGCCACCACGCAGACATTCGCCGATGCTATTGCTGTATCACCGCCGAACGATTTTATTAAGACGGGTGTCTGTTTTGCCACTATTTTTCTCCTTTTTTATTTGTTGCTAATTACTGATAACTCTCATCCCGCGCCGATCGTGCAAGTTCCGGGTTTGCCGCTGCAACCTTCGAAAGTGCCGCATGAAACGGAACTCCATCTCGCTTGCAGGCTTCTTCTGCCATAGCAATGAGCCGGCTTCCAGGTGCCGCACCATCCGTCGGGTCCGCCGCCACGATTTCACCCATGGGAACCACACTCCCATTCGCCTTCAGAAATTGTCCAAAGAGAGCACTTATCGATATTTCAGTCTCCCCAAATCGAACAGTCTCCCCAGATCCACTTTCGAGAATCGCGCGTGCAGCCGATTCCGCCTGGTTACCTGCGCGGATCAGCCCTTGCTGCTTGAATGCCAATATCTGTTGCTCGACACGCTCCCCCTGAAGCGCACGACGCGCATTGTCAATCGCGGCACGCTCCTCCGACATCGTAATTTCTGCCGGTGAAATCTCGCCTTCATGTGCGGTCACGCCCCGTAAATATCCAATCAATCCCTCTGCAAACTGCCTGACACTATTCACCTCTCCAACCTCCTTTAATTCCGAAATTTCGGCATAAAAATAGGCACAGGAGGTCTCCCCTGCGCCTTGCTCATCTACCCGAACTTGACTGCCATCGTCCCTGAAAACCTGTGCCCGAGCTACCCTTGGTTTGCGTACGAACGAGACCTCCGTGATGCACTTTCTAACAGGATCCAGCGCAATCGAAAGGCTTCGCGCTCCCGCCTCGCAAACAAATTTCCACGCGGCAGGCGATTGCCTTAAATTGCCCCAAAGCTCCTTACCGCGCACATTCAAATCCGTAATCGTTCCCAGCGCACCGCTAAATGGCGTCGGAGAAACGTGCTCAATCTCTACCGGAATAGTCGCCAAACTGTTTGTCGCAATCCGCAACAAATCTTCGTCTGCAATCACCAACTCTCTATCGGGATATTCGCCAGACTCAAACAACAGGCACTCCCGCACAACTTCGCCATCACTCTGTTTCATACTTCAAATAGTCCCCTCCTTAATGGGCGGCAGGTTAAACATCTCTCGAATCACAGGCTCCTTAGAATCCGCAACTCCATGCCGCAGCAATACATCCATCACCTCCGCCAATTTTGCAATGTCATCTTCATCGACATTCCCCAAGGAAAACCGCGGATAAAGCCTTTGGTCCATAT
>CAISOI010000710.1 GCA_903886985.1 uncultured Chthonomonas sp. | reverse complement strand
CTCTTAGTATCAATGCGGTATTAATGCAGTAAACTGATCAAATTCTTACATCAGATAATTCTATTATGATCAATCTAATCACATCTGCGCTCTTCTTGGTCTTGATTCCAGGGATTTCACCTCTGAAGCATGATCAATCAAGAATTTTGGCTCCCTCTGTTAAACAGAGTGTCGTAATTACAGGAATTGAAGGGACACCTAAGAATCCCTTTGAAAAATCGCCCAAAGTACGGCTCCTAGCGTTCGTATTCATTATGCACGATTGTCCGATATCCAACCAATACCTTCCCGAAGTGAAAAGGATATTTAAACGGTTCGATTCGCAAGGTGTGAAATCGCGTCTCGTCTATGAGGAAGCAGGAGTTGATATCAAAACCCTAATTACCCACTCCAAGGATTTCGGTATTGGCAATTACACTGTAATCGATAAGTCATTTGCTCTTGCAAAGAACCTTGGTGTTACAATAACGCCAGAAGCAGTCGTCACTTCGGCAGACGGTGCAGTGCTTTATCGAGGCAGAATCAATGATCTGTATGTCGATTATGGAAAAAGACGCCCAACCGTAACAGTCAATGACTTTAAGGACGCCATTGCTCAGTGCCTCAAGGGTAAGCTCTATAATTCCCGAACAAAGGCCATTGGTTGTTATATTCCTTTTGATGCGGCAAAGTAGTTTCGAAAGTTCACAATAGAATTCAAATCTCGACCTCATGGCAACTAACGTAGGATCACAACACAATGCTAATTTCAACGCTATGCCTTCACCTGTTACTTAGTTCGAAATCGGGCCAAGTGGCCGACACTACTGTTAAACCTCAATACAAAATTCCTTACATTCTTTCAGATACGCAACATGTCGTTGTTCGCGCGAAAGTGAATTCAAAGGGTCCATTTCATTTCGTAGTCGATTCTGGCGCTCCGGATATGTTTCTCTCGACAGAGGCTGCGAAAGTTTGCGGTATTAATCCCAATAAATTCGGACAGGGCAAAGTGGCCAAGCTGGAGATTGAAGGCGGATTAGTTCTCTCCGACATTGGATGCGCAGTAGATTCTCCATTCCAGCTAACAACCATGAATCGAATTGGAGTTGCGGGAACGAAGTTAGACGGCGTGCTCGGTTACCGTGTACTTTCGAAGTTCATTGTGGAAATCGACCTTAACAAACGCTATCTAACTTGGACAAAGTCATCAAACATTCCAATTCCGCCTGCACGTCTGGCTGAATTACTAGCGGGCAGACCCGCCCCGAGTGAAAAGGATGTCGACGAAATGGCAGCTTTCGCCTCATTTGCTGCCAGTCTCGTTGGAGACAAACCCTTAAGCAAGAAGGTTATGCGAGGGTACATTGGCATCCATATTAAGGATGCAGATTCAACTGCGGTCATCTCAACGGTAGCACATGGCAGCCCTGCAGAATCCAGCGGTCTCAAACCGGGAGATATTATCGCGGGTATCAGGGTTGGCGAAGGTGATAGAGAGGATGTTACTAATTACCTTCAAGTGCTCAAACAGGTAGAGAGAATCCAGTCGGGCGACAATGTGCTTTTTTACTTACAACGCGGAACGGAACCCAAGAAGTTGTGGGTGACTGCCGGCAAGGGTG
>CAISOI010000709.1 GCA_903886985.1 uncultured Chthonomonas sp. | reverse complement strand
CGCCGAACACAAGGTCATTTAATTTCAGTTTGCCCTGTTCAATTAGCCTGAAAATAGTTACAGATGTAATTGGCTTCGAGATACTCGCGATACGAAAGAGACTGCTGGGAAGCACTTTCTGTTGTTCCAGACGATTTGCCATTCCAAAGCAATCAGTATAGGCAAGAGTATCCTGAAAGGATACAGCGATGGAAAGACCTGGTACGTCATTTTTGATCATGAAAGCTGTAGCTAAAGCACGCATCACCTGGAGTTCCGATTCTTTGATCTCTGGGCTGGAAAATGGCTCGTCAGAATCACCATGAGCGTCAACTCCAAACTTTGAAGTGCCAGCCGCCATGATTGTGCCAGTTATTCCGCCCATCAATTCGCGTCGAGTAATTTCCATATCGTAGTTAAACCTACCGTTTATTGAGCAACTATTATCAAAGATACCACTAAATTGTTGAGCTGATCGTCTTGAAGCAACTTCATCGATGAGCAAGTCATGAGAATGTAACTCACGATTATTATAACGATCGCGCCTTATTCGGGAAACTTACTTCATTACCATCATATGGTTGAATCACGATCGTAGTAGTTGGAGAAAATTACAGTTTTCTGTCTTGTTCGAATGTGCGTTTGCTACTACCCGCGAAACTGCCGTTTGTATTGGCGAAATGCTCTGACGCAAAAACGATCTGGCAACTTGCTGCCAGATCGTTTGAGTACACACAGTTTGAGGAATAGTATACGTTAGATCAACACTGCCGTCAGGACAATTTCTACACCTGCAAGAGCCTTTGAAACAGGGCAGCCTGACTTCGCGCCTTCAGCCAATCCCTGAAACTGCTCAGCAGCAATACCCGGCACAAGAGCTTCTGTAAACAACTCAATTTTTGGAATTGCGAACCCACTGTCTGTCTTTTCCAAATGCACTTTTGCAGTTGTATTCACTTTGCTGGGTGGAAACCCTGCTCCGGTCAACTGAGCAGCAAAAGCCATTGAAAAACACCCCGCATGCGCGGCAGCAATTAGCTCCTCCGGATTAGTATTGGGACCTTCTGCGGATCGACTTCTCCAATCATATGGACCACTAAATGCTCCACTGCCAACCGCGATTGTGCCGTTGCCTTCCAACAAATTCCCTTGCCATTCCGCCTTGGCGGTACGTGTAGGCATAAGTTAATATCTCCTGTTTGATAAAATTTCAGTTACTATACTAAACTATGCTTCCAATCCACCCACTGGTTCCTGAATCATCAACAATTTCCAAAATCGCCTCACCACAGGCAGAAAGTCGCCTGAATGCAACTATGAAGCCTTAAACCTTAAAATAGATCTTGTGCTTGTCCAAGAATTTCAAGAACAACCAACGCGCCATGAACACACTGAACGCCAAAACTATCGCCGAGTATGATCCCGTATGCTTCATCAGTCCCTTTACAAAATAGGTTGCCGTTGCTTCAAAATCGATGAAGCGATCTCCAACGTAAATCGTGATCGGGTTCATTCCAATTACCACAAAAAACGGTGTCCACCGTTTCCATCCTTTGACATCTATGGTCCAATAAAAGGCGCCAAGAATCAGTAAACTCCATCCGCCAGCAACCAGAACGTACGAACTCGTCCAAATCTTCTTGATAACCGGGAAGTCGATGCCCCATAAGTATCCAAGAGCAATGGAAGCAACTCCAGCAACCAAAAGCCACTTTGCCTTGGTATTGCCATCTCGATCCGACCTTAGCCAATGGCCTGCGAGCACCCCCATCAAGCAGGTGCTGATGGCTGGAATGGTGGAGTAGAGCCCCTCAGGGTCCCCATATTTCTGATATAACTGCCCGGGAAGAAAGATAAGACGGTCCACATAGTTTGCAAAATTGCCCCACTCAGAGAAATTCCCTGCGCCATAGCCTGGTACTGGAATAAACCGCATGGTGATCCAGTAACCTACTAGGAGCGAAATACCAGCAATAGCCTGAGTTCGAATGGTGCAAAAGAGTGCTATCATTGCTGCAAACCCATAGCCCAATGCGAGCCGCTGAAGCACTCCCATCATTCGTTGATGTTCCCAACCTTTTAGGTCCAAGACCCGGTAATAGAAATACCCCAGAGCAATCATTATGAGAGTGCGCTTTATAATCTTGATGGCGACTTGGCGCATGTCCACACCTGTTTCAAGCATTTTAGCGGTGGAAAATGGGATAGCAACGCCGATGATGAACAGGAAGAGCGGGAATATCATGTCGTGATACCGGAACCCGACCCACTCCACATGTTCACAAAAGATGTTTGTTACCCATGTTAAAGTTGGGTTATTGGCATGTTTGGCAATCTCTTTAAAGACTTCATCCGCCCCCATGATCCAAAACATATTGAAACCGCGCAGAGCATCCAGAGAAAGCAGCCTACCGACGACATTAGATGGCTTCGATTCAGGTGCATCAGTGGTAGAAAGATCACTCTCTGGCATAAACATTCTCCGAAGGGCTCAGTCAAAGTACAAAACACATTCTCTGACTATGAGTAAGACAGCGACACGTTGTATTCCTGCATTTTTTACGGCTCGGCAACTTCTGGATTCCCGCCCAGAGATGTCAATCCAAGATTTGCTATTGACAGTAAAGATTAGCTGTGGGACAATGAGGAGTTAATGAACTGGAAATGGAATGTCCAACGAACTTCTCACTCCACCTGAAACGACAATTTCACTCCCTACTGCATTACAAACTGTAGCGCAGACAATCTCCGAACGTCAACCACTCAACGACATTTTTCAAGTCATCTCCGACGCATTACGTGACCTCACTGGTGTAGCGACAGTAGCAATTGCTGTGCAGAAGCCGGGCACAACCCTTTTGCAGTTTGAAGCAGTTTCCGGGCCGCGAACTCGGGAACTCGCCGGCTTGCATATTGAGACAAATCTTTCGATAGCAAGAATGGCTTTTGATGCCCAATTCACCGCGCCCAAAATTGTCGATCAAGCCAGCGGGGAGCCGACTCTTCTCGCTCCAATTCGCATAAATGACCAAACTGTTGGCACACTTATTTTGATGCTTGAGGACAATGCGGAATTTTTAGAAACAACAGTAGAATTCGTCGGTCCATTCGTTAAGCTGGCGGAAATGGCGCTAAGTTGGGCAAAACTGGATAAGAGAGCCGACACTCAATCTCGTGAGTTGAGTGCGCTTTACAATAGTGCCTCCTCTGTTGGCGGCAGCCTGAATATTCAAAATGTTCTGAACTCCATACTGGACGCAGCGACGGCGCAAATGGCAGAAGCCTCCGCCATTGTATTTTTGTTGAATGATGATCGGTCACACCTCTTCATAGCTGCCGACCGAGGTCTGACTGATGAGGAGCGGGAAGTACAGTTATCGGTGGATGATCCATTGCCTCTCCGCGTTCTCGATACTGGTGCATCTCTCTTGCTGCCTCGAATGGCGCAATTATCACTTCTGGAGCCGCTGATTGGCGACAAACGCCTGTTGAGCGCAATGGTAGCGCCTATTCGAGTTCGTAACGACTCGCTGGGGCTTGTTGTTGTCTACAGTCCTATTTCTGATGTCTTCCATCAGACTGATTTACGTCTGCTGACAGCTTCTGCATCTCAAGCAGGAGTCGCAATCAGCAACGCTTTGCTATTTGAAGACATGACCCGTCGTGCAGAAGAGACAACCGTTCTTTTTGATATCTCACGACAACTCAGTACATCGCTTAGTCGCAATCAAATCTGCCAAGTGCTTGCAGAAAATATCCGATCATTGATCTTCACCGAACAGGTTGCTGTCCTATTACAAGAAAGTAAAGCTGACATAGCAAGTCAACTTAATGTTTTTGCCAGCTGGGGTATCTCGCCAGAAGATTTAAGCCTCTTTAATACAACTATTGGTGCAGGAATTGCAGGTTGGGTTTTTGAGTGGATGACACCAACTGCAGTTGCAGATGTGGCTGCGGATGCAAGAAATTATTCGTCCCCCATCCACGTCGCCGGGGTGACATCCGCCATCTGTGTCCCAATAGCATCTGGAGACAACGTGAATGGCGTTATCCTGGCGATGACAAAGAACCGTCGACTGTTTACGGTTGGCGAAGTGGAGTTGCTATTTACGATCGCCAATCAGGCGGGTGGTGCACTAGAAAATGCACGCCGTTATGAAGACGCAAGATTTCGGTCGACACAATTGCGAAAGTATTTCCTTAGGTTGGCTCAGTCAATTGGAACGAACCTGCCAGGCGATTCGGCTCCCGGTATAATTGCCGATCTGGTTCGAGAAGCAATGAATGCAGACGGGTGTGTGCTCTATCGACTAGTTGATGGGACTTTAATCCCGTCCGCATGGAGCGGGATTCGCGGCTCCTTATTTACCGGTGTTAATATTCGGGTTGGTGAAGGGCTCGCAGGTGGCATTGCGCAGAGAGGACGCGGTATTTCTCTGCCAGACCTAACAAAGGATCCACGATATCTGGAGCAGGAATGGTTGGTCAAGGAACATGTTTCATCCTATCTTGGAATTCCTCTGAAAGTAGATCGCAAAGTGGTTGGTATAATAGAAATTGTCTCTCAAGAACCCAGGACCTTTCTGCAAGAGGAGACCACACTTCTCAGCAAGTTTGTCAGTAGATCCAATGTTGCGACTATTCTCGAAGGGCTTGGAATTAAAGCCGAACAGGCCCCTTATTAATTACTCTTAAAATCCCGAATTGTTGTTATTCGAGTTACAACTCTCTGAATTTACGCTCGCCGCTACTCCGTGAACCGGAATATTACCAATGGTCGCTCTAGCCACACTAACACTCCTGATTTGGCTCTACCTCACATTCGCAAATGGATACTTTTGGAAAATTGACCGAGATAACCATACCAAAGCTCCTGACATTCGCCCTTTAGTAATTGTGATCATTCCCGCACGGGACGAAGCTGAGAACATTGGCCAAACAATAACTTCTCTTTTTGGCCAAAACTATTCTGAACTTCAGATCATTCTCGTTGACGACCATAGTTCTGACGACACAGTCAATATTGCCCTCCAAGCTGCATCTGACAGTAATACCGACACAAACAACATCACTCTTAATATTCTGAAAGCAGATCCATTGCCTGACGGCTGGAGCGGGAAAGTTTGGGCAATGCACCAGGGTGTCACGCGAGGGCTTGCATCGATTCCGGAAACAGAGTTTGTACTCTTCAGCGATGCCGATATCACACACGGACCAACTGTAGTCAGGGACTTGGTTAATCGATGTTCTTGCGACAATCACGACATGGCGTCCTATATGGTCCGATTAAGCTGCGAAACGTTCGCTGAAAGACTAATGATTCCGGCATTTGTCTATTTCTTTCGAATGCTCTATCCATTCCGAAAGGTAAATGCGCGAAACTGTAAATTAGCGGGAGCAGCCGGAGGAACAATCCTAATCAAGCGATCTGCTCTAGATCGTATTGGCGGACTGGAGTCCATCAAAAGCGAATTGATAGATGACTGTTCACTTGCAGCTAAAGTCAAAGCGGGTGGTCAAGGTATATGGTTGGGACTGAGCTACGAAAGCCGCAGTTCGAGATTATACAACCACCTAGGAGAAATCATTAGCATGATTGCTCGGACAGCATTTACGCAGTTGCGATATTCATGGTTACAGCTTACTGGATGCGTTGCGGGCTTGGGGGTTACATTCATCGCCCCTCCACTACTTTCCGTTTTTGGGAACGGACCCGCTAAATGGATGGCCATCACCGCGTGGCTCTTGATGACCACAACATATATTCCAATGGTTGCGTTTTACCGGCAGAAAATTCCTTGGGCTCTGCTTCTACCATTAACTGCAGTCATATACCTTTATGCCACCATTCTTTCAGCCATCCGTCATGCACGGGGAATTGGGGGCCTATGGAAGGGCAGAATAAAGACCATTTGACACTCTTATCAGGGCTCCGCCGGGCACTCAGGGGTTGACCTTCGATGTCTCACTCGACGCCGGATCTTCGGAATGCGGTTCATCAATCTTATCTTTAAAGAAGTCTTTATCCCCTGTGATCTTTGCATAGGCGGCAATCGATAGTCCTAATGTGATCACAATCAATAGGACGCTAAACAGCCCAGCGAACGCACCTACCACCCCCGAACCTAATGATGCAAATACGTTATGCCATCGGTGCCAGCCGGCGATCGTACCAACAACGAAGCAGAGAATCATCATCAAAAACATAGATAGTTCAACACAAGTCATACTGGCAATGCCTCCTTGCTTAACCACACGTTGTTTTAGACGGATACATATAGAAGGCGAAACACCCCAAACCTCAAAATAGTTACCAAATGGAGGAAACAATAGCTCTCTTTGCGAACTTCCATAACAAGACAATCTTTCCCTGTTTCCGATAGCGATTAGTCGTCACGAGCGTGCAATTCAATGATGAAACCAAACACTGTACTCAACTTACTTGCGATCGCTATAATCGTTGCACTGATTGGCTATTCGGAAGTTGTCGTCCAACCACACAATAACGACGGTCGCACTCACATCGTGTATTGGGAAAAGTGGACCAACTTTGAAGGCGACGCTATTCGAGATACAGTCGACTATTACAACAAGTCGCAAAATAAGATCTACGTCGATCTCCTGACCGTCTCCAGCATCGAATATAAAGTACTACTTGCGACTGCTGGGGGCGATCCACCCGATCTTGCAGGGCTATATGCACCGCAGGTTGCCCAATATAATGACGACAACGCGCTCATGCCTCTCAACGACTTCTGCAAGGAGGCAGGCATCGAAGAGAGCCAATATATTCCTGCCTATTGGGAATGTTGCAACATCAATGGGAAGATTCTCGCGCTCCCAACTACCCCTGCCGATACCGCCCTATTCATTAACAAAAAGGCACTCAAAGATGCCGGAGTAGACCCAAATACTGCGCCGAGAACCATTGAAGAGCTTGACCAGTTAACAGACAAGCTCACCACAAAATTGCCGGATGGCAGATTAGACAAAGTTGGATTCATTCCCAATGAGCCCGGATGGTGGAATTGGGCATGGGGCGCCCCGTTTGGCGGCAAATTATGGGACGGACACGACAAAATAACCGCTAACTCCAAAGAGAACATCCGCGCCTTTAACTGGATAGCAAGCTTTGCCAAACGGTATGGTGGCGGAAATGTCCAAGCGTTTAAAACGGGTATAGGTAAGTTGATGTTTGCATCGTCCGAAAATGGATTTTTCACGGGCAAAGTTGCCATGGAGATTCAAGGGGTTTGGATGCACAACTTCATCAAAAAGTACGGATCGCAGCTCGAAAAACCGGTCAGGAACTGGCGAGTGGTTCCCTTCCCATATCCTGCTGATAGACCCGATCTGGTCAATAACACGATCATCGACCTCGATATCATTGGCATACCACGTGGCGCAAAACACCCGCGCGAAGCGTTTGAGTTCATCAAATTCCTTGAGTCCCACAAAGGCATCGAGATGCTCAATCTGAAACATGGAAAGCACACTCCGCTAAAGCAAAACAGTCCAGGCTATTTTGAAACCCACCCGAATCCTGATGTTAAGCTTTTTGCCGATCTTGCTGCGAGCAAATCAGCCCTATCTCCGCCAAAATTAGGCATTTGGCCGGAATATAAAGATGACATCGGTGCTGCATTTGAAGAGGTTGTATTGGGGAATAAAACCGCCGAAGAAGCGCTAAATGCTCTGCAAGCGCGTATGCAGCCAAAATTGGATCAATACTTGAAGCGCAAGCACCTGCGAGGGGAACTGTAATTGAATACCCGTCGCGAAAACCAAAACGCAATTCTATTTCTATCCCCATGGATTATTGGATTTACAGTATTTCTGCTCTATCCACTAGTTGCTTCGATCTATTACAGCTTCTGTGACTATTCGGTGTTGAAGCCTGCAGTATACATCGGTGCGGATAACTACCGTGACATGATGAACGATGGGCTGTTCTGGCAATCCCTCAAGAACACGCTTACCTATGCCTTTATGGCGCTGCCCGTAACGGCGATCACCGCCCTCGGGCTGGCTATGCTCTTAAATAGTAAAGTGCGAGGCATCAGTTTCTATAGGCTCATTTTCTTCATTCCGTCGCTGGTGCCTGTGGTCGCAACGGCAGTCATCTGGCAGTTTATTTTGAATGGTCAACACGGCATCCTGAACGCAATTCTCTCTGTGTTTCATGTCCGAGGACCAAACTGGCTAGGAGATCCGAATTGGTCCAAGCCCGCGCTCGTCATTATGGCGGCTTGGTCTGTCGGCAACCCCATGGTGATCTACCTCGCAGGTCTTCAAGATGTCCCTGCACAACTTTATGAAGCGGCAGACCTCGATGGCGCAGGCTGGTGGAGCAAAACTCGAAATGTCACTCTGCCGCTCCTCTCGCCTGTGATTCTCTTTAATATTGTCATGGGAATTATCGGTACCCTGCAGATATTCACCATTCCCTATGTGCTCGACATTCAGGGAGCGCCAGCCCGATCTCTCTATTTTTATGCAATGTATCTCTTCGACAATGCGTTTG
>CAISOI010000708.1 GCA_903886985.1 uncultured Chthonomonas sp. | reverse complement strand
TGTTTAGGCAATGCCCTCTCGCCACCCATCCCCGCTCCAATTTTGAGACCTGTGCCGAGTGCTTTGGATGCAGATTCCATGAAGGAGAAATGGGCACTAACCTGGAGCAATGTTTCGTTTGCATCCGAGTGTTTTGTGGCATTGAGAAACGTTTCGTATTCGGTATCGGACATGAATTTTCGAGCAAATCGGTATAAATATTCTGCAGTTTGGGACTGAAGGCGGGGTAGGTAGACTATGTCGATCCCCATGCCCAGCATCCCAGGAACGTAAGCGATAGCGCAGACGTGCAGGTCGCCATCGTGTGTGAAGGAAACGTGCAAGTCAGAAGATTGGAAACCTGAGTTGCGCGCATTTGCAAATTCTGGTCCACGACAGATAAGTGTGGGTTTGCCACTCGGAGTGCGGCCAAGAATTGGCATGGACGATATTTCAAATCCATGGGACAACAGCAGGTCCGGAGCCAGCGTATGGACCAGCATTCTGTCTGTGATCGCACTGAAAACATAACGACGGCGGTTGGGGCTATCGCTTGAAAGCAGCCGTCGGCATTTTGCGAGGAAGTTGGGTGTAAAGCTTTCGCTATTGCTCTGCATAGCATGAGTGACGTTGGACTCATTGATAAAATTCTTGGGGAGCGCAGCAATTCTAAAGTCTGTACCCGCTTGCCGCCTAAGTTCACTGATACACGGATGAATTGATTGTGTGTTCTGCATTGCAGATTGAGGAGAATCAAGTTGATAAGGTGACGGTTCTATATCGCACCTTCTACAACGATCATCCGGGAGATGGATGCGCTCTGGCGGAGCGCCTTGGGAATTCGATATTCCTCGGAGGACCACCACTCTTTGGCTTTTGCGAAGGACCCAAATTCCAAAATGACTATGCGCTCGGGTACCCAGTCGCCTTCGAGATTCTCTGCATGACCACCGCGCACAACGAAACGTCCACCGTGGTTGGTTACGGAGGCAAAAGCGAGTGGTCTATATTGGGCATATATTTCTGGATCTGTTACGATCACGTCGACAATTACATAAGCTGCCATAGGTTTTCTCCAGCCCGACCCATTTAATGTACCGCCCTTTTCAGGCGATCTAATACCCCTACCCAATCATCCGTGTTCGGTGGAAGCTCAGCAACAATGTGGTCGACTCCGAACTCATCCATTTCGTGGAGAGCGGCGTATATCCGTGCAGCATAACCTTCAGGGACCGTTGGCATATTGATCGTCAAAGCGGTTTCGCCCTTGTTGAACTCACCATCCAACTTGCCGTCGAGCTCATCTCCGAACTTCAACCAACCGATTCGAAGACCCGCACTCGTTAGTGCGTGGACTCGGCTCGCTCCGTTTGATTCGGTAACTTCCAGTCCAGCGCGAGGCGCGTAGTGTCGATCCATCATTCCGGGAGATTGGGCAATTTCCTCGCTCGAATTCTGCGATTTCTGTGAATGTGATTTTGATTGAACTTTGCCAATGGCACTCTCAAGGGCACGGAGCGTAATGAGCCCCGGTCGCAAAAGGGTTGGTGGATCGGTAGCGAGAGTGATTACTGTGCTTTCAATTCCACCCGGGCACGAACCGCCATCTATGATTGCGTCAATTTTACCGTCCAATCCCTTCAGCACATGAACGGCGAGGGTCGGTGAAATCTCCATGGAGAGATTTGCACTGGGTGCAGCGATGGGGACGCCTACCAATTCCAGCAATGCCCTTGCTACTGGATGCGAAGGAATTCGGATTGCCACGGTTGGGCCGCCGGCAGTGACAATATCAGGAATGTGGCTCGATTTCGGGAGCGCAATGGACAGCGGTCCGGGCCAAAATCGATCTGCCAATTTTTGGGCGACGGCGGGCCATTGTGAGAGCAGTTCCTGCGCGGCTGAGACGGATGCGACATGCACGATGATAGGATTCGTGGACGGTCGCCCTTTGGCGGTGAATATCTTCTCAACAGCCTTTGCGTCGAGTGCATTTGCACCCAGTCCGTAGACAGTCTCGGTGGGAAAAGCCACCAATCCGCCACTCCTCAAAATAGATGCGGCATGTTTGAGGAGTGACATATCGATGTCTTCTGGATTGATTTTGAAGACGTTGGTCTGCATAGGATCATTAAACCCTATACTTTCACACACAGGGAGCTATTTGATCATCCGGACATTTGTGTTTTTGTAATTGCCGCCCGTCCAATGAAGGTCCTTTGTGCAGTTTTGAGGGCTGAAGTTATTCAGTTCCTGTACAAAGAGGTTCGCACCTTGAGGACAGAGCTTCAAGATGGATGGCATGCTTGGGTTATCTGGATAGAAGGTAGGAAGTCGGCGTGCTGAGATCGGCAATACTTGGACCATGCGGTTTTTGCTCTCATCGAATATGCTTCTCTTGTGCATTGTTGGAACGGGAGATACTTCTGGAATTAGCTCAGTTGCGCTGTCAGATATTAGCCCGCGTTCGTAGGCGAGAAACACCAACACCTTGAAAGGTGTGGGATTTGCGGCGGAGAGTCGCATGGGATAAATTGGGTGGCTGGAGGCGAAGGTCAATCGGAGCGGTGCCAATACTCCTTCGCTCAACCCATTGCCGGTATATTGATTTTTTATCTTGCTTGCAACGAACGTCCAGCCTTCCTTGATATATTGATTCATGGCAGGAACAGCTGCATCCGGCAAATGGTAATCGTTGAATTTTAGCCATTGAGAAAGAGCATTGACGTCGGTCGCACTTAACACGGCGACGTGGTACGCGCCTACATTTTTCTCTTCGATTACTCGGACGCCTGACGTCCTCCCGCCGGTGGCAAACTTGGCCATCTTTTTCATATTTTCCACAGGCTCGGGGTAAGCCCATCGGACAAGTTCATGAAACGGCGCGCCACGAAGTACTTCTATTTTTGGCACTGTAGGAACAGGAACAACCCATGCAAAATCGGATGGGGCACCCTGAAAACTGGGGCTGATAACGAGATCTTCAATACCGCCATGGAAATAGATGAGAGCCTTTTGCTCCGGTTCGTTGATATAGGATCGTTCTCGCCGTTCTTTGAAATCTCGGTTTCGCGGCATCATGCAGCCATCGGCTAGTGTTGCGACGGAGTTAAAGCTCATAAGTGTAATTGCGACGGCACTTGTAATTCTAGATGTATTTTTCATCTTACTAACTCTCCCGAATGTTTATGTTAAAAGGCTGAGGTTAAGGGATACATATGTTTGATTGGTTCCAGAAGAGTGCCAAAGGGTTCACAGAGACAAAAAAATTCCTCCCGCTGTAGGGCGGGAGGAGAGAGGAGTATCCTTTTACAGTGAATTGAGAAACGCCATGAGCGCATCTCGGTCCGGCGGTCTTAACGACATGAAGCGGTTCCGAGCAGCTGTGGCTTCTCCACCGTGCGTCATTATTGCTGACGCATAGTCGGTGGCGCGCCCATCGTGCATGAAGAAGCCTCGTCGGGAGAGACCCCACAAAGGAGCCGTTCTGAACTGATCTCCTTTTGCCTGACCTTGTTGGATTCCATCGGCCAGTCCCGGTCCCATTCGGTGCAGAAGTAGATCCGAATAGAGCTTAACTGGTTTGTTTGAGAGTGCCGCAACAGGATTTGGTCCGGTATTCATCACAGGTGTATGGCATGCACCGCAACGGATCCCGTTGAAGACGGCCTCTCCCTGTGTGACCCGTGGGGTTATCGGCAATCGACGATCCGCTGGAGCCAAATAGCGCATAAAGTTCGAGAACTTTGCGACATCTCCATCCTCATCTTCCGGTCCCCCCGTGCTTCCCCAACCCGGCGGAATGGGTCTGCCTTGTGGCAGATTTTCGTTCGGGAAGATGGATGATGTCACGCCCATTTCATTCAGGTACGCATCCGCTGCAAATATCTCCAGGTTCGAATGCTGCGCTTTCCAGCCGAATCGGCCGACATCGATTTTGCCAGTTAATATATTCGTAACCATATTTGGCTGACCGGAAATTCCATCTGGATCACGCATTCCTATCCTTGCAAGGATGGTATTCGCTGGGATATTCTCGATCAGACCCGCTCCAAAGAGTGGGGTTGTGATTCTCAGAGAAACAAAGTTTGCTTCTCGCGGGACCACTTCACCAGAAATTGGGCAGCTCAGGTCGAACTCTCTTAGCGAACGTGCTTGGAGTACAGGACCTCCGAAATTGGCAAGATCACTATAAGCACCATTCACTATGCCTCCAATGCGCGTAACACGAGCAACGCCCACGTCCAGCCCCGCTCCTCCCGGGGCGCCTGCCTTATGGCATTCACCGCACGAGGTGCCGTTGAAGACCGGTCCCAATCCATCGGAACGTTGCTCGGTGGTTACAAACGAAGCGAGTCCGGCAGAGAAATCTGCCTTTTCTGCATCGTTCAGACCGGGAAGCGACTGTCCCAGAACCAATGTTGTTGTCTGAACTGGAGGTGGTCCACCAGTTTGTGCGCCGACTCGCCATATGGCGGTGATCGGCAGCGCGGCAGTCGTAAGTGCCAGCGCAAAGACTGTCCTTCGATTTGTCACAGGAGTCTCCTTTCCAACTATGTACTCCTCATACCGGGAGTCTGCATTCGGTGAAGTGTGATCCCCTCCACTTACTACAAAGTAGTAAATAGTGGTTCGTGACCGCGCAGCCACAAAGATGCGGTCAACACTTTGTGGCTGGATTAAAGAATAGAACTTGAAGATGAAGGAAAGATGAAATTCGATAATAAGTCAAAAAAAGACCCCAAAAGGGTGTTGCTGAAGGTGGAAAGAGGCGTCAACGAGCACAAAATTAATTTCTGCCGGTTTGTGGAATTGTTGGAAATGGGGGAAGTGTTTATTAAATTGCCTGAATCGTCAGGCGAGGATTTCGGTTAACACTTCGCCGTGGACGTCGGTGAGGCGTCGGCGAACTCCGTTATGGTAATAGGTCAATTCTTTGTGGTTTAGCCCCAAGAGGTGGAGCGCAGTGGCGTGGAAATCATAGATAGAGCTAATTTTGTCCTGCGCTTTGTAGCCGAATTCGTCGGTTGCGCCGTAGGAATACCCGCCCTTTACTCCCGCGCCCGCCATCCAGGAGGTAAATCCGTAGGGATTGTGATCGCGCCCTTCTGCGCCAACCTGATTGGTCGGCATGCGTCCGAATTCCGTGGTCCAGAGAATGAGGGTGTCATTGAACAGACCTCTCTGTTTGAGATCTTTCAAGAGTGCGGCGGTGGGTTGATCCAGAATGGGGCAATGGCGTTCGTAATCCCGTTTTAGTGTCTTATGTGCATCCCAGTTTAATAGCCCATCGACACCGGAGGCACTCGAACCGCAATAGAGCTGGACAAAGCGCACACCGCGTTCCAGAAGTCTGCGCGCTAAGATGCAGTTTCGCGCATAGGAGGCTTTCAGCGGTTCGGCGCTGTCTGCACCATACATCTTGAGGATGTGTGGTTTTTCGTGTGAAATGTCCGTGACTTCGGGGGCACTTAGCTGCATTCGCGCGGCGAGTTCATAGGCGGAAATTCTTGCCGAGAGGTCGGAATAGCCGGGATGGTTCGCAATATGCTCATGGTTAAGATTGGCAAGCAGTTTGCGCGCTTCGTTCTCATCCGCCATGGTGCGACCCTTGGGCGGATTGAGATTTGCAATAGGAGTTTCTGAGTTGAACGATGTTCCCTGATACGCGGCAGGGAGAAACCCGGAATTCCAGTTTGCCGGACCATTTGGCGGGAGACCGCGACGGTCTGGAATTGCCACAAATGCCGGTAAGTTCTGGTTTTCTGCACCCAATGCATAGGTAACCCAGGCACCCATGCTTGGGAAGCCCTCGAATACAAATCCTGTATTCATCTGCAGCATTGCGGGACCGTGGGTATTGCTCTTTGCGGTGAGAGAGTGGACAAAAGCGATGTCATCAACGCACTCGGCGAGATTTGGCAGGAGCGAACTGACGTGTTTACCACACTGCCCATACTGTTTCCAATCCCACGGCGATTTATAGAGATTGCCGTTACCGCCCTGAAAGGTGCTTACTCCGGTGAGACCGGGCATAGGTTGACCGTGCCGACTTTGTAGTTCGGGCTTGTATTCAAAGGTATCCATGTGGCTGACGGCACCAGGGCAGAAGATCTGGATGACCCTTTTTGCTTTGGCCGGAAAATGCGGAAGGGGCAGTGAGGAGATTGTCGAAGCACGCGATTCATCCGCCAGCAGTGCCGCCATTGCGATGCTGCCCAACCCGGTTCCCATACTTCCTAAAAATTCACGCCGGTCTAGCAGGCGGACGGGATCTATGGGACGTCTATCATGATGTGGTGCTGACATGGCTTTACTCACTCAAAATGTTGAACAAAATGTACTACCAATCAGTTCAACACGAACCGTCTTTCTCCTGCTTTGAATGGGTTGCAACTTCACATTCGAAGAAATTGTGAAACCTTGAGATATAATTAGACGTTTAGCTAAATATGGAAGTACAACTCAATGCCATCTGACAATGTATTTAAAGCGATCTCGGATCCAACCCGCCGCAAAATTCTGCGCCTCCTGAATGGTGGCGAGATGACCGCCGGGCAGATTGCGGAGCATTTTGAAATCTCTGCTCCCTCGATGTCGCACCATTTTGGAGTTTTGAAGAATGCGGACCTGATCGATGTCCGACGTTCTGGACAGCAGCTGTTTTACTCGATTAATACCACCGTCTTTGAAGACGTTATGACCGTACTGATGGAGTTATTTGGCACAGGTAAAGAACCAGATACCATCAGTGGAGGAGATACAAAATGAAGCTAAGCCGAACTGTTTGGATTATGATAATAATGGTAGTTTTTACGGTTGGAGTCAGTGCTTGGTACTTTGGGCGGCTTCCGGATATTGTTCCGACTCACTGGAATGCAGAAGGCAAAGTGAATAGTTACGGCAGCAAGTGGATATCGCTACTTATTATGCCTATCACGGTGATTCTAATGTCGGTGCTGACCGTAATTCTGCCCAAAGTCTCGCCAAAACAGTTTGAGATTGAGAAATTCGAAGGTGCTTTTGACAACATCATGTTGATGATAGTGGGATTGATGACCTACTTGCATGTTGTAATTTTGGAAGCGACTGCGAACCCGAAGGTTGATATTGGCAAGTGGTTGGTGGGGGGAATATTAATCTTCTTTGCCTGGATGGGCAACCTGTTGGGCAAGACGCGGCGCAATTTCTTTATGGGAATTCGGACGCCTTGGACACTTGCGAGTGACAAAGTTTGGCTCGCGACTCATCGGCTTGCGGGAAAGCTGATGGTGATTGGAGGCTTGGGAGGAGTTTTAGGGATGCTTTTGGGAATTCCGCCCTTCGTCTGCTCTAGGGCGAGGTCGAGGTAGATGAGTTCTTTTGCGCAGGGAATTGCCGGGCGCGCTTCCAAACGGTTCTGGAGAGTCTGGCGCAGC